>NZ_CAWUDI010000022.1:0-126649 GCF_963920925.1 Calothrix sp. CCY 0018
AAAACTGGTTTACTAATTGCTGTTACTGTACCTCATAAAGCTGCAATCTGCTGTAACTGTTCCCCGTTCCCTCTTCCCTATTCCCTACCTAAACAAAATGTTAAATTAATTTTGTACGGGTACTTAAATACATTAAAGCATTGATAATTGTTCATTGTTCATTGCTCATTGATAACTGCTCAAATTCAACATCTTCGTAAATTTCCGCCATCGTAATTTCGACGTTAACCGATTGTAATTTCAAAATACTGTCTTTAGTTAAAGTTTCCAACAGCCAGTTATTTTGATAAACTTTACGATAAACCTCTATTTTTACTTCCAGTTGATGAACTAAAATATACTCTTGTAAATTGGGTATTTGTCGATAATTAAAGAATTTTTCATTTCGATCTATACGCTCTGTGATTGGTGAAATAACTTCTGCAATTAAACAAGGACGACTTTTAAAATATATTTCTCTATCTTGAGAATCTTTTACAACAGATACTTCAGGATAATAAAAAGCATTCATCGATTCAATGCGTACTTTCATATCAGATGAAAAAACATAGCAATCAGTACCGTACAACTGGGTACGTAACCTTGCAAATAAATTTTCAGCAATAATTTTTAAATTATGAGATTCTCCTAATAAAGGATAAAGTTGACCTGCAATATATTCGTAACGAACTAGACTTTCTAAATCGTATTGCAGATATTCATCAATAGTTGAATCTACATATTTTGGTTGAGTATACATAGTTATTAAAATACGGTATCATATAATATCATACCGATAAATAAAAATATTTTTATGTCTATTCTATTCAAAAATTTTAACAATCTTTTCCTTTTTTTACACAGCTTTAGAAGGGATGGGGAGAGTAATTTAAATTCACTAAGTAGGTTGGCGCCAATAAATATAACTATGTAACGAAATGTAAAAAAGATTGAAACCCTTGCGATGAACCGCAGCTCCGCTGAATGCAACCGAATGCCTCGTCGCAATGACAAAACATAACCACGTTTATTTACACCCACCTACTTATCTTAGTGTCAGTAGGGAGGAAGATGCTTCGATGTCTTTAAGGATCGAGACGCTCCCATTACATTTCAAGCTCTTAACTCCTCACTGGTAACTGGTAGCTGGTAACTGGTAGCTGTTCACTGATAACTGTTCACTGTTTCTTGAAACTGCTTGGTGTTGCGTACTTTGGCGAAATCTGGATCGGTTTTTGCTAGTTTTTCGTATTTACCGGGAACTATTTTCATGGCTTTTTGCAGATTAACGATCGCTTCATCAGGATTATTTTGCAAAGCATAGGTGCAGGCTTTGTTGTAATATGCTTGATGTTTGTTGGGTTGAATCGCGATCGCTTTGTCGTAGGATGCTAAAGCTTGTCTGTATTTGCGTAATTGGGTTAAGGCAATACCTCTATTAATCCAAGCTTCGTACTTGTCGGGTTCGATCGCAATAGCTTTATCGTAGGATTTTTCAGCTTCATGGTAGAGACGCATCGCTGATAGAGCATTTCCCCGGTTGTACCATGCTTCATCCTTGTTTGGCTTAATAGCGATCGCTCTATCGTAAGAGCCTAAAGCTTGCCCGTATCGCTGCAAACTAGAATAAGCATTTCCCCTGTTAATCCAGGCTTCAGCATTATCGGGTGCAGCCATTACCACCTTGTCGTAAAGTGCGATCGCCTCTTCGTAGCGATTTGCTTGTAATAGTTTATTTCCTCGATCAAAAAAGTCTTCTGTCTGCTTAACAGAGTCTTGTGTAGACAACCGAGCAACGTTAATTTCTTGCACTACTTTTTTGTCATCCTGTCTTGTTGATTCTGCCCAATCACTACAACCAAATATCAATAAAGCAGTTAAGCCAGAGGCAACAAAACGGCTACAAAATGCCATATCGCATCCATAGAAATCATATAATTTATCCTAAGTCTTTTTCTTACCTTTAACAAGTATCTAGCAAAACTAATTGATTAATTAATTTGTTCTCTTTTATAGTAAAATACTTACCGATAAATGCTTTTATTTTTTAAAGAAAAAGGAAGGTTTATAATACATGAAGTACTACAATACATTAGTCATCTATTTTTGACAATCAATTCTTCAACTAAATTTGCTGAATTATTCTATTAATTTTAACCTGTTATGATTTATGCAAAGCTCTCTATTTAAGAGGGTTGAAGGATTTCAATTTTAATGTTTTAAAGCTTAATAATATTAATTAGATATTTGTCTATTTTAGTTATACGTAACAATAGATACATCTTACTTAAGATTAATTAAAGTAGATTAAAATCAGAAAGAATGTAACACAGTAGCTATTATTTATACATAATTAATTGAGATTGTAAAGCTATAAATAAATAATGCTAGGATTTAACCCGCCTCATGAAATTATTTGAAATCATTAGTAAGTAAACAGTAATACTTACTTATAGTAAATTAGCAAAATTGGAGCATTGAAAAATATTTGATATAACTGTTAAAAATAGTACAGTTATCTGTTGAAGAGAAATCAGAATAATTCCTGAATTCTCAAAACTTTTTCTGTATGCACAACGCGCCATTTAGTACTGCTGATGTCAAAATATAATCATGTCAATTGAATCTAACTCCCACTCATCGCAGTCTCGGAGCCAGCAACCCGCATCCGAAGACAAATGGCAACCCGATGAATTCGAGAGTATAACAAGTACAAGCCAGTTACCTAACGGGCTTACCGCTCAACAAGTAAACTCAGCCATAGCTTCGGTGCAGTCGCAACAAAACACGAGTGCCCTACAGCAAGCCCGTTCCACCTTTGCTGACGACAGTTCCACAGAACTGCAAGTCACATCACGAGCATTATTAATAACTTTATTTGCAATTATATTAACGGTTGTTGGTATAGTCCTAAATCAGCCGATAGTTGGCATTGTAGGAACCGTAGCAACATTATTATTATCAGTAATAATACTTTTACCCTGGTTGCGAGTTACAGTAACTGAACTGCTGACACCTCAACAGCGAGCGTTGATTATTGCTTTTTTAGGCATAACCGTCTCGATTGCAGCTTTAGTCAAATTTGTTCCGGGCACGATCAATTGGGACGTTTCGGGAACTTTAGCCGATTGGTTTGGTGCTTTAGGACAAATTCTGATAGCCATTATCGCGGTTTATGTTGCTTGGCGACAGTATGTCATCTCCAAAGATTTAACAATTCAGCAAAATTTACTTACCATTCAGCAAAATAATATTACTCAACAGCAGACAATCGACACATATTTTCAAGGCATTTCCGATTTAGTATTAGATGAAGAAGGATTATTAGAAGATTGGCCGCAAGAAAGATTGCTAGCAGAAGGGCGTACCGCTTCAATTTTGAGTAGCGTTGATTCAGTTGGAAAAGCCAAAATTCTCCGCTTTTTATCTCGTTCTAAATTATTAACACCATTACAGCGCGACGCACATCTAGGTAGAGCAATTCTTGACGGTAGTGGTGGCTACGCCATTGACTTGGTTGCAGGAGTGCGCGTCATTGACTTAGGAGTAATGCTAGCGGGTGCCAACCTTTCCAATACAGATTTACGGTGGACGGATTTAAGCGAAGCCAACCTAGTACGCGCCAACTTAAATAACTGCGACTTAGTAAAAGCCAACCTTTGCCGCACCATATTATATGAAGCTAATTTATCGGGAGCCGACATCAACGCAACCAAACTATTTTACGGTTCCTTAGAAAGAGCATCACCCCGCAGTCGTTTGCATCCACCCAATTATCGAACCGGGGAGCGCACGGGTGCAGTAGTAGAAAAAGCTAACTTTACCAACGTTAAAAGAATGTCTCCAGCCAACCGACATTATTGTTGTAATTGGTGCGGCGAAGAAAGTAGAAAAACAATTCCCGGTGGTTGTGAAGGAATTGAAAATAAGTTGGGGAGGTGATTGGGAATTGGTAATTGGTAATTGGTAATTGGTAATGGGTGATTTGTAGTAACCTAACATTGTTTGGAAGGCTAAATAAAATATTTAAGACTAACATCTTGCAGCATTGTTGTTAAACCCAAATTTCCGCCTTGAAATCAATTTCAAGGCTCATATACAAAGTACGTTGAAACGCACTATAAGAAGCTGAAAACTTTCCCAGTCTGATTTATCAGACTTTGTGTTTGAGCCTGGGAATTTATTCCAAGGCGGTTTATGAGGCTTGTTAAGAATGGTGCATTCGGGTGAATTAAAATCGACTGAAAAACTCAATTATGACTTTTAAAGAATTTTTACAGCGATATGCTGCTGGGGAAAGAGATTTTAGCGAAATTAACTTAGAAGGAAGTGGTTTTATAGGAACTGATTTTAGGCTAGCTAACCCCGAACGAGATTATTTTACTTGCGCTGAACTCGAAGACACCAATTTTAGTAACGCTAATTTAAGTAAAGTATGTTTTGAAAGAATTGAGATCAGAAACTGCAATTTTACAGGGGCTAATCTTCAAGAAGCATCCTTAGCTGAAGCAGCAATTTTTGACTCCAATCTTAAAGAAGCGAATTTAGATGGATTCAGCATGATTGAAGCAGTTATCGAAGGTTGCAATATGGAAGGTGTAAGTTTGAGAAACGCCGAATTGGGTGATAGTGGGATCGGTGGTAGCAATTTACCGAATGCGAATCTTGAAGGGCGTCACGGGGAGATTTCTGTAGGCGATATTGATTTCACTGGGGCAATTGGCTTTAACCGTTATCTTGTATCTGGTGGATATTACAATATTACTCTTCCCGATGGCAGATTCATTGCTGATTGGCTAGTTGAGGAGATTTGAAAAATTAATTCTTGTATTTGTAGGGTGTGTTGTCGCGGAGCGCAACGCACCATTAAAGAACATTAATACCAAAACGGTGCGTTAGGCGCGATACAAATATATTTCGTCACAATCCAAATTCCCTATCGCGCCATAACACACCCTACTAATAAACCCACGCAGGTGGGTTTTGCCTGTGTAGCCGTGGTTTCAACCGCCAGGTATTTTTCATTCCCAATCCCCAATTCCCAATTCCCAATCCCTAATCCCCAATTCCCCAATCCCCAATCCCCAATTCCCAAATTTCAAGATAAATGAAGCCAACACATCTATGCGAAAATACTAATTCCCCATTAGAATCTACCAAAGTCGGGTTATAAACGAAACAATCCGAAACCGAAAACCACTAACCAACCTTCTGCGCTGTGAAATTGAAATTAAGCCGTTTGATTCCATTTCTTGATGAAACTGTATCCAGTTGGGCATTAGAAGCCCGCTTGTTACGCTGGTTAACCTTGATTTGGCTGTTTGTAGGTTTAGCCGTATTGTTTTCGGCTTCTTACCCAGTTGCTGACGTTAAGCATGGTGATGGGCTTTTGTTTTTCAAACGTCAATTGATAACTGTATTCTTGGGCTTGATTCTCTTCAATATCATTGTTAATTTACCCTTTCATAAAATAATTGGGGTATCCCATTGGCTGCTAATGTTGTTTTTGGGGTTGATTATTCTTACTTTAATTCCGGGTTTGGGAACTAGGGGGGTTTACGGTACGAGCCGCTGGCTATCTATTGCAGGATTCCCGATTCAACCTTCGGAATTTATCAAACCTTTTTTAGTATTGCAAAGTGCGCGAGTTTTTGGAAATTGGGACAGACTTAGTTGGGGAATTCGCATTGCTTGGCTGGGGGTTTTTGGTTTAGTGTTGCTGGGAATTCTCGCGCAACCTAACTTGAGTACCACGGCACTTTGCGGTATGACTGTCTGGTTAATTGCTGTCGCGAGTGGTTTGCCTTACAAATATTTGGGAGGTAGCGCTGGTGCGGGAGTTATATTAGCGCTGATGAGCGTTACCGTTAATAAATACCAACGCTCGCGTATTACTTCTTTTTTCAATCCTTGGGACGATCCTCAAGGTACAGATTACCAGTTAATTCAAAGTTTATTAGCAGTAGGCTCTGGCAATACTTGGGGTTCTGGATTTGGACTTTCTCAACAAAAGCTTTCTTGGCTACCAATTCAAGATAGTGACTTTATTTTTGCTGTATTTGCTGAAGAATTTGGCTTTGTTGGCAGCGTCACACTGTTAGTAATGTTAGCTGTATTCGCAACTTTGGGATTAATTGTAGCTCTCAAAGCAAAAAGCGTTATATACAGATTATCGGCAATTGGGATTACCACTTTACTTACAGGACAATCATTTATAAATATTGGTGTTGCCAGTGGAGTTTTACCAACCACGGGTTTACCTTTACCATTTTTTAGTTACGGCGGTAGTTCGATAATTGCTACATTGATTGCAACAGGTTTATTAATTAGAGTTGCACGGGAAAGTAACGAAGCCGACGTACTTCCATTACGACGACAGCCGATAAAATCCAAACGCGAAAGACGGTTTTTACATAGGAATAAATTTTAATTTCATACTCTCAGGAATGGCCGCAACCGCAACCAAAAAGTAGGCATTCCCAACTCTAAGATTCCCCCAACCCCCCGCTATCTTGGGGGGCTTTGCGTAAGTCCTTTCTCTTCATAACTGTTCCCTGTTCCCTGTTCCCTATTCGCTATTACCGATTACCCACAATTGATATGTCTTGGTTTCTCTTCGCAATTTCCACAGCTTTTTTAGAATCAGTCAGAGATATTTTCAATAAAAAGACAGTTGACAAAGTTGATGAATATGTTATTACTTTTTCTTTAAATTTATTAACTGCACTATTTTCTCTACCGCTATTTTTATTTAACGATATTCCCGGTTTAGCAAATAACTTTTGGTATGCTGTAATTGCTATCGGAATTTTAAATACCATAGCATTTTTACTTTTTTTCAAAGCCATCAAAGCTTCTGATTTATCAATAGTCGCACCGATAACTACATTAAGTCCGTTATTACTTTTAATTACTTCTCCGTTTCTTGTCGGTGAATTTCCCAATGCTGTTGGTATTTTAGGAATATTTATAATTGTAATTGGCGCTTATGTATTGAAATTTCAAGATAAAAGTAGGGGATATTTAGCTCCTTTTAAATCGTTATTTAAAGAAACCGGGTCAAGATTAATGTTTGGGGTAGTATTAGTATGGAGTCTTACCGCCAATATTGACAAAATCGGCGTGCAGAATTCCTCTCCTATTATGTGGGCGATCGCCGGACATTTAAGCGTAGCTATATTTACTTTTCCAATATTATTGTTTAAATCAAAACCCAATATTAAAAATATTAAATCTAATAGTGGAAACCTAATTGTAATTGGTTTTTTAAATGCTTTAGCAATATTATCTCAAATGACTGCATTACAGATGGCTCTCGTATCTTTTGTAATTGCAGTCAAACGTACCAGTGCTTTATTTAACGTTTTATGGGGTTGGTTAATTTTTAAAGAACAAGATATTAAAGAAAGAATTGCTGGTTCGATAATTATGATTTTGGGAGTTGTAGTTATAACTTTGTCGAAATTGGTTTGAATGGGGAATGGGGAATGGGAAAATGGCGGTTGAAACCGCTTCTACACAAACAAAACCTGCCTCCGCAGGTTAAAAGAGATAATTGGTAACTGTTCACTGATTACGGTAGCCAAAAATCGGGAACAATAGATTTAACAATTGAGCGCACTGTACTATTAATTGTTCTTCCAATTTGTATATGTGGTTCGTCTGCTTCTACTGGTAAAATATTTGCATTTATACCTTTTCCTAAATAATCAACTACCAAATTTGCAGCTTCTAAACCTGTAACAAAAGCTTTTTCTTGAGACCAAGATCCGTGACGGCTGGTAATCCAATCACCGCTCATAAATACATTATTAAATGTTGTTTTTGCTGGCAACATATGTCTATAGCTACCGGGTGAAAAGTGCGTTACAGCTTGGGGTAAACGAATGACGCTGCTATCAATTACTTTTGCATTGGCAAATTCCGGTACGCAGCTTGCTAGATATTTTTGCACTATAGGAATTATTTCTTCGTCGCTCAAAGGAATAAATTGATTTGCATGGTAAAAATCAACTTCTACAACCGTTCCCGGCTCGTTTCTATATTCATCGTGGAGCGCGTTTAGATCGAAAAACGTCCATCCGGTAGTTTCATCAAAGCCGAAACAAGCGTTAGAAGGAAGCGGAATATTAACTTTGCGATCGAACCATAAACGAGTTGCTAATACGTCGATCGCGTTTAAATTCTTTAAATTGCGGAATTCTTCACGAGTTTGCAAGCTTTCGCTGTTGGCAACAATCTTTTTCATTCCGGTAATACCAACGCTAAAAACTACTGCATCGGCTTCAAAAACTTCATCACCGCAAACTACACTTTTTACTTGATTCCCATCAGTAACTAAATCGGTAACTCGCTGATTTGCAAGTATTTTCCCCCCAGCTTGTTCAATTTTCTCTACCCAAGGACGGAAGATTTTTTCGCCAACCGTACCCCGGCACCAAACCACATCAAAATCCGGTTGATGTGCCAAAATAAAATAATAGAGCATTCCCAAAGTTGCAGCAGCCGAACATTGTTCTCCGGGTGCAAATAAACCCACCAACAACATCGGCTCAAAAGACTCGTGGTAAAGCCGTGCAGAAACACCAAACTGCTTAAATAATTCCCTCGCCGTGACATAATCGTAACGTCGCCAAGCAGCATCAGAATTATCAAAATCGATTAGAGCGTAGAGCAAAGGTAAAGCACTGAGTCTATCAACTAACGGCAATCTTTTAAATTTAGTATAAATAAAAGTTCCTAAAGGAGTAGGAAGCTTGGGTAAATCTTGAAAAATAGGAGACTCAACCTCCAAACCTGCGGGAGAATACTGAGATGAACGAGTCCAAGTAGTGAAAGGATTAATATTTAATTCATTGATTAGCGAAAAAATATTTCTATAAGGATACCAAAACCCGTGAATACCAGCTTCAACAGATTTGCCTTTCTCAGTCTTCCAACCAGCAACCAAACCCCCTGGATAAGAGCCAGCTTCCAGAAGCGTCACATCATAACCTTGTTTGGCTAAATGGTGAGTTGCACCCAAACCAGCCCAACCCGCACCTACTACTACTACTTTTTTCATATTCAATTATCACCCGGAGGGTGTGGATCATCAATTACCAATTATCAATTACCAATTATCATATTATTTTGGGTTGCCCGTGGACAAAAGTAAAGAGATTACCTCTTGCCATGTGTAATTTATTGCAAGATACTGACTTGTAGACGTATATCAAAACTTCAAGATTTTTTACTAGTCTTCAAACCGGGTTTATAATAATTTTGATCCGGTATTTATTGTTTATTTTTTCGCAAATGTGGCTTCTAGCTGCGTGCCAAATACTGATAATTAGTTATATCCAATGATAAACTTAGCGCAATCATTACAGGTATTCAAAGAAAAGAAACAAATATTAGTTACAAGTATAATTATTATAGTTTCGATAATTATTTTTCTGTTTTTATTATCACAGTTATATCAATTTGACTGGATTGGGTTTGGAACTGTTTCAGATATTTATATAAGTGACCAAGAAGCAATAAATTTTAAAACTGGCAAGATTGTCAAGCTTCACAAAAAAATGGAGCATATAAAGGCGGCAAAAAAGCTTTGGGACTGGTTGGAATTGCTGGGAATTCCAGTTTTATTAGTTATTTTAGGTACTCAATTTCAAATTAATGAAAAGAAGCTAGCGGAAGAAAAACAATTAGCTGAAAAAGAACGAGTTGATGAACAAGTCAAAGCTGAAAAAGAACGAGTTGACGAACAAGTTAAAGCTGAAAAAGAACGAGCCGAAGAACAAGTTAAGGCTGAAAAACAAAAAACAAATAATATTTTAAATGAAGAAGCTTTGCAAGCTTATATTGATAGGATGTCAGAGTTACTGCTTGATAAAAAATTAAAATCTTTGTCTGCAAACGATCCTTTACGAGAAGCAGCATTAGATGTTGCACGTGCCAGAACTTTGTCAGTATTGCGGAGATTAGATATAGATGGAGAAAGAAAAGGAAGCATTATTCGGTTTTTAATTGATGCAGAATTTATCAATGAATTGCAGCTTGATTTGAGCTATGCCAAGCTCAGTGGTGCCGATTTAAGTGGAGCTAATTTGAGTGGGGCTAATTTTTATGGGGCTAACTTCGAGGGAGTTAATCTAAATGGGGCAAAACTGAGCGGTGCAAAGTTAAGTGGGGCTAACTTCTATGGAGCAAAGTTGAGCGGAGCTAACTTCTACGGTGCCGATTTGAGTGGTGCAAAGTTGAGCGGAGCCAAATTGAGCGGCGCTAACTTTTACGGTGCCGATTTGAGTCGTGCTTATCTTAGTGGTGCCAACTTGAATGGAGCTAACTTCTACAGTGCAAGTCTCAGCAGTGCTAATCTCAGTAGTGCCAATCTGTGTTTTGCCAACCTTAGCGGTGCCAACCTTTGTTTCGCCAACCTTTTAGGAGCATATCTTAGTAGTGCCAAACTCAGTGGAGCAAACTTAAGTGGAGCAAATTTTTTCAACGCTAATCTTAGCGACGCAAAGCTCAGTGGTGCCAACTGTAGTAATACTAAATTTAATAGTGCAGACTTGAATGGTGCCAACTTAGTCGAAGCTAAAAACTTAAGTTTAGAACAAATCAAGCAAGCTAAAAACTGGCAAAAAGCGGTATATACTGCTGAATTTTATAAGCAGCTATTTTTAGCAGAAAATATAGCCGAAGAAGAGATTTATTAAAGGGAGTAGAGAGTAGTTAGGACTTGGGAGTTAGGAGTTATTTCTTCTTTTTCCTTTCTCCCCATGCCTAATGCCCAATTAAACATCTAATTCAATTTCATATCCCAATCTTTTAGTAAGAGAAATTTTATAAACATCACCTTCATTCATCTCTCCAGGCTGTTTCATTTGAGTTAAAGCAGTAACGACTTCATCTGAATTTGCGGTGAGAATCACTACAGGTTGATCGCAAGCGATAGGAAAATCATGCCAAGTACCAAGATGCAGTAAAAGTCCATGCCCAGGAGGAAAACGCAGCGCTTTTACTTGCGATAAATCCGGTAAATCTTGATTATTCTCGTGAGTTGGTGGTGACAATACCATAATAAAAGGAGATTGTCCCAAACCGATAAACATTTGTGTCATGTACATATGACGTTCCAACCAAGTTACTGTTGGATATCCTGGCATTATTTTCGCAGTTCTAAAAGTTGCATCACCGCGATAAATAAAGTCTAAATTTTCACCTTCTAATACTCTTCCTTGGTAAAAAGGTATTCCCAATCCAGGTTTACTGACATCATCACCCAATAAATGTCCGTAAGGTTTAATATTTTCTGAATTGGCATCAATTACCGGAATTGTTAAAGTTTGAGTTTGAGAAGTATTCATATTTTAGATTTTAGATTTTGGATTTTAACAACGGATACATTTTTTGTATTTTTGATTATAAACCTAAAAACCTCACCCTGTCCTTGCGGACATCCCTCTCCTTAATAAGGAGAGGGAAAGATTTACCTTCTTGTAAATCGAGGGTGAGGTTTTTCGATAAATGTACTATAGGAATTAATATTATTGATAACTGATAATTGATAATTGTTCATTGATTAATCACTGATTCATATATCTTTTCCCCCGTGGTTATCCAAGTATCTGGTTGATTTTTAATGTTCATCAAACATTCTTTTAAATATTTTAACCGCATTGGTTGACCGACTATAAAAGGATGTAAACCAATTGCCATTACTCGCGGTTGTGATTCTCCTTCTTGCCACAGTTGATAAAATTGATCTTCTATGGCTTTAGCAAATTCTGCACCGGAAAAACGGTTGCTCAAACATAAAGTAATATCGTTGGCTTCTATAGTATAAGGAATAGCTAATAAACGTCCATCTGGAACGGGATACCAATAAGGTTGATCGTCATTTACCCAATCGGCTGTATATTCAATTCCGGCTGAATGTAACAGTTCAAATGTTGATTCTGTAATCGAAAAGCCCGGTGTTAACCAACCTTTTGGAGTTTTACCCGTGGCTTGTTTGAGTAAAGTTAAAGTTTTGTTTATGGTATCGGTTTCTGCTTCTCTATCCATGCCACTATGACCAGTAGAATTATTAATTCCATGTGCCATTATTTCCCAATTGTGCTGCTGCATCGCTTCCATAATTTCTGGATATAACGTGGAAATTTCGCCGTTTACTGCTGCCGTGACGGGAATTTCTAATTCGGCAAATAATTCAAATAAACGCCAAATACCAACTCTATTCCCATAATCTCGCCAACCATAGTTAGCAATTTCTGGATAACTATTTAGATGAGGTTGAATTGACGTTCCTATTTTACCAAAGGTGAAATGTTCGATGTTCATTACCACCCATACGGCAACTTTAGCATCGTTAGGCAATTTTAATTCTGGGCGTTGGGAAATCGGTTGAAAAGATGGAGGAAGCATAAATCAGTGAGCAGTGAGCAGTGAGCAGTGAGCAGTTGGGAGTCAGGAGTTATGAGTTATGAGTAGCAAGTAAAATATATGGCGATGTTTATTATAATACGATTTCTCTTTACTTCTTTCCTCTGCGCTCTTTGTGTCAAGCATCGGTTTTTACTCAGTAATCCTAGAGATGGAAAGAAAGCGATCGCATTCGGGTGAATTTTAATAGACTTAATTGTTAAAGAGATAATTGTAAATAAAATGCTCTAAACATTAATTCTTATTAGCTTCATAGTCTCTATTTAACAGCTTTTAAAATAAGTAATTAATCCTTAGCTATTCAAATCAAAATCTTTATTTAACGTTAAATATTTCTTAAGATAAAGTCGATAAAATATATTAGACAAGTATCGTATAAGCGATGCAAAGTATATAAATTTATTGGTCATCTAATCAAATATAAACTAGATTCCGGAATAGTTTCTTGAGGATTTGATGTTAAAAATATCAACTGAGGATACGAATAAACCCAATATTACAAACGAGGTTTTAGTATGGAAGGCGCTTTACTAATTCTCTTTCTATTTCTACTGATTACTTCTACAGGAAAAGAAAAAGAACCGGATGAACATTACGAAGTTAAAATCTACGACAAGAAAAAGAAGAAAGACGAAGAAGAAGATTAATTTCTCAAAAATGAATAAGTTGCGAACAGAATAATCGGGGTAATTCTACTTAACTAAATATTAAATGAAGGCTTTGCAATTGCAAAGCCTCTACACCTTTTAAAAGGTTATAATCGTTTCAAACTAAAAACAAATGATGGTAGTCTTCGCTCCGCAAGCTGGCACTATGAAAATTAATTGGAACGACTATATTACAGAATAAGTTATTAATTCTTCAACTTTTGACATTTTAGCTATTGAAAAATGTATTATTGATTCGGGTTATCTAATGCCCAATCCCCAATCCTCAATTAAAATGCTTACCGAAATATTAATAGAAAACGATACCCTAAATAAAAATCTAATCTCAGAAGCACTTAAAGATAAGTTTAGAGCAAAAGCTTTTGATATTACACCTGAAAATGTAGAGGAAACTATAAATAAACGCTGGGATTTACTCAAATCTATTTATCCGGCTTTTAAAGAATTATGTCAAACTAATTTACAAATGTCAAAGGTAGCCGTGTTGCCAACATTATGGGATTTATGGCTACCTTTAGCAATGCAAATTGCATCGCGACATCAACAAATTCAGCGTCCTTTTATACAGGGAATTTTAGGTGGACAAGGAACTGGCAAAACCACAACTTGTAAAATTATTAACTTGATTTTGTCACACTTAGAATACCGCACCTTGAGTTTATCTATAGATGACTTATACAAAACATATCAAGCACGTTTAATTTTACAACAACAAGATCCCCGTTTAATTTGGCGGGGGCCACCGGGAACTCATGATGTTGATTTAGGGTTAAATGTTTTAGATAATATTCTTCAGCGACAAACTACTATCAATGTTCCTCGCTTCGATAAATCGCTACATTCTGGAAATGGCGATCGCACTTTACCAGAAACGGTAGAAAATATTGATATCGTGTTGTTTGAAGGTTGGTTTGTCGGAGTTAAACCAATAGATTCCGCAGTATTTAATACTCCACCGCTACCAATTATTACGGAAGCAGATAAAGTATTTGCCAGGGATATGAACCATTTGCTCCACGACTATCTACCCTTATGGCAACGCTTAGATAGTTTAATTGTTTTAAATCCTACAGATTATCGTCTTTCTTTAGAATGGCGAAAACAAGCAGAGCATCAGATGAAAGCCAGCGGAAAAACTGGAATGACAGACTTACAAATCGAAGAATTCGTAAATTACTTTTGGAAAGCACTGCACCCAGAATTATTCATCAAACCATTAATAAAATCTCCATCAGTTGATTTAATAATTGAAATTAATCCAAATCACAGCTTTGGGAAAGTTTATAAGCCCAGTTAGGAATTGGAAGTTAGGAATTAGGAATTATGAATTAAGTAGGTTGGCACCAATAAATATAACTATGTAACGAAATGTAAAAAAGATTGAAACCCTTGCGATGAACCGCAGCTCCGCTGAATGCAACCGAATGCCTCGTCCCAATGACAAAATATAATCACGTTTATTTACACCCACCTACTTATAAATTACTCAATGCCCAATGTCCAATTCCCTATCCCCAATTCCCTATCCCCGAATCTCTTTCAATAAATCATTAAAAGGTTGCCAATTATCTTCTTGAGCAATTGATTGCCAAACTGATTCAATTACGGGTCTTAATATTACTGTTTGCGGATTAAAATCTTTTAAGGTTTGAGCAATATTATCCATTTCGGAAGTTGCCATAGTATTCAATATTCTGTGGTAAATTCCGGCCCAGTTAAAGAATAATTCCGATGAACCTAATGATTGCTTGATTTCAGAACCTTCTAATATGTAACTAGCGTCATCTTGCCATTTGTGAGAAAAATTTGCGGCGATATCGGCGTAAAAATGATGGTAGCTGACAGGATAATGTTTAAGGAAATCAATTGTTGCTTTTAATATTTCGTCAGTTTCTCCTGGTGGTAACTCTTGGTTGAATCCCAATTTTTTCAACATTAATAAACGGTAGTTGCCCAGAAAATATTTACCGAATTTTATTAATCCAGCATCCATATCAGATTTATCAATTACAGCCTTTAATGCTTCTTGGAGCATTTCTAGATTCCACATACAAATATCTGGCTGGTGGATGTAAGAGTAACGGCTGTAATGATCGAAATATGCTGCGGTAAAATGTGGATCGTAAGTAGGAATAAATGCATAGGGACCGTAATCAAAACTTTCCCCAGTAATCGACATATTGTCAGTATTTAAAACCGCATGACAAAAACCAGCCGCCATCCATTGCGCTGCTAATTTTGCGACTCTTTCTACTAATTCCCCATAAAATAAAGCATATTTTTCTTGCTCATTAATTAAATGCGGATAGTAAACCTCTATTACATGATCTAAAAGCTTTTTAGTTAAATCTGGACGCTTTAAATAGTTTAAACGTTCAAAAGTACCAAAACGAATATGGGAACGATTCACTCTTACCATTACCGACGAACGAGTTGGGGAAGGTTCATCACCGCGCCACAACTGCACTCCCGTTTCGATCAAACTCATACACCTGGAAGTGCGTACACCCATGCGATGCAGCATTTCCCCCGCTAATACTTCCCTCATTCCACCTTTGAGAGTGAGCATTCCATCCCCACCACGGGAATAAGGTGTTCTGCCGGAACCTTTAGTACCGAAATCATAAAGTTCGCCATCGATTCCGCGTACTTGCCCGTAAAGAAAACCTCTACCATCACCCAATCTGGGATTGTATTCGCCAAATTGATAGCCGTGGTAGCGCATTGCCAGAACAGGTTTACGCTGCTCAAATTTACCAAAAGCTTGAATAAAATCTTCGTCTGTTACCTCTTGGGGGTTTAATCCTAAAAGCGGAAGCAGCGCATTATTGCGGAAACGGAGTTTATGAAGGGAAAATTCCTCCGCAGCAACTTCATCAAAATAGTCCGAGCCTAAAGATTCAAAAGCCGGTTCGTAGTCGAGGTTAAGTAGGGGATTGGTAGTTTCAGCCGTTTGCATTACCAGTACGGGTAAGTTTGTCATTACCTTTAATGGTACATCTGAGAGGAAGATTGGGGGAGGGGGGATGGGGAGATTGGGGGATGGGGAGATTGGGGAGATTGGGGGATGGGGAGATTGGGGGATGGGGAGATGTCTAATTGTTAATTGGTTAGTTTGTAGGTTGGGTTAGGCGCACGAAGAACTATGGTTTTCTATGAATAACTAATCTGCATCGCCGTAACCCAACATTACCGTATCGGTATTTTAGATTATTTATCCACAATTGGTATATAGTTTAAATTAAATAAACATAGTCAAACATAGACAGATTAAGTCAAATGATTGAAAGGTCATGAAACTAATTCAAAAGCATTTTCTTAAACAAACACACCGGAAATTTAAGGAGATTGACGGAGCCTGTTTTGCGTCGAAAAACTTGTTTAATTGCGCTGTATACATTTGCAGACAAAGTTACTTTAAAGGTAAGAAAATACCAACTTTTAACGAGTTATATCATCTTCTTAAACTAACTGATGATTATAAGAGTTTACCTGCCAAAATATCACAACTCATAATCAAACAAGTCAGTAATGTTTTTAAGTCGTATTTAAAAGCTCAGGCGGAGTATTCTAAAAACCCCTTGAAGTTTAGAGGTAAACCGCGACTACCCAAATATAAACATAAAGAAAAAGGTAGAAACTTATTAACATTTAATTACCAAGCTATTTCCAAAACTTGGTTAAAGAAGGGTTTTGTTAATCCTTCTGGGTTAACTCTAAAAGTACCAACCAATATCACTAATATTGATGAAGTTAGAATTGTACCAAAATACGGATGTTATGTTGTTGAAATTGTTTATAATGTCCCTGACGTTGAACAATGTACTCCTGGTGTAATAGCTTCAATAGACATAGGTTTGAATAACTTAGCTACTGTTGCTAGTAATGACCCAAACTTTACTCCTTTTATTGTTTGTGGTAAAGCGATTAAATCTTATAACCAGTGGTACAACAAACTTAAATCGAAATTACAATCATTTTTACCAGAAAATCTATACACTTCTGGAAAACTAGAAGCCCTGACACGGAAGCGTAATAACAAGATGGATTATTATATCCATACTTATAGCAGGTTTATTGTCAATAAACTTATAGAACGTGGTGTTAGTCATTTGATAATTGGTAAAAATGAAGGCTGGAAACAAAACATTAAAATTGGTAAAAGAAATAATCAGCACTTTATTTGTGTTCCTCACTCTAAATTTATAAATCAGTTAGTTTATAAATGCGAACTTGTGGGAATTAAAGTCACAACCAGTGAGGAGAGTTACACAAGCAAGTGTAGTTTTCTGGATATGGAGCCAATTAAGAAACATATTTTTTATCAAGGGAATCGAGTCAAAAGAGGATTATTCAAATCTTCACAAGGTTTGAAAATTAATGCCGATTTGAATGGGGCTTTGAATATTTTGAGAAAAGTAGTTGGGGATTCTGTTTTTAACAGAGACTCAGTAGAGCGGCTTGTAGTTAGCCCTTTAAGGTTTAAACCTTATAAAGCTTGAGTAGATTTGTCTACAAAATTAGTAACTATTGGGTTACTCTACTTGTTAATATAGATTTTCCTTAAAAATTTAGAACTTAGGCAATCGCAATGATAAATTAGGCATTCTAAATGTTCAGATCCCCCCAACCCACGCCACTTGCTACAACTCTGGGAACCAGAGCAACGGGGGCTTTGCGTAAGTCTTAAAAATAAAAAGACTCCGCAATGGCGAAGTCTCTACATTAATTATTAATGATAAAATTGATTTCTACGATTAATTACCAACAATAGCATTAATTTTCTGCCGAGATGTTTTAACTATTGATTGAATGCGAGCCTTTTGATTTGGTGTTAGCCTCATAGATTGAAGTAGTTTGCTTCTTCCTTGGCGCGTTTTTAAAGATTGCATAATATCACTACGTTGCGCTTTAGTTAACACATTGGTAATTTGTCTAAATGCTTCATCTTGAATAGCATCTACTTTTTTCTTTTGTTGCGGAGTAAGTCTTTTATAAACACGCGGTATTGTATATCCTGCTGCTTGTATTGTCAGCGGAATTAAAATAAATCTAGGTATTAATGCTTCGGCTTTATTAGCGGAAATTCCAGTTAAGGATATAGCTATTAATGCAGCACTTAAAAACACAGACAGACGCTTTGTGGATTTACCAAACATTGAGAAAAACCCCTTAGAATATTTTAGATTTTAGATTTTAGATTTTAGATTTGTCAACACTTAGATAAGACTAAGTAAGAAGGCAGCGACAGTAAATGAAGAACAAATAAAAGTTTATTCTTTAGAAGCATCCCTGTTCCCTTCTTAACATTTTAAATCCCATTTAGGATTGGTCAAACTTGTTAAAATATGGTCTTGCCATTGATTATTAATCAATAAATAGTCTCTAGCATAACCTTCCACTACAAATCCTAACCTCTTGAGCAAATTACCGCTACTTTGATTGTGAGGCATATAATTTGCCATTATCCGATGCATTTTTAATTCTTCAAAGACATAATCAATGCTCGCTTGTAAGGCTTCTGTCATATAACCTTTACCTTGTTCTTTTTCTGCCAAACTGTAACCGACGGTACAAAATTGTGCCACCCCCCGGATAAAATTACGGTAGTTAATTATTCCAATTATTGTAGATTCGTTTTGAGAAAAAATCAGTAGTCTTAATGATTGCCCTTGGAGAAATTCTTTTGTTGCGATTTCTACTTCAGTATGCCAATATTTTACTGTAAAAAAAGGCTCAGACCATATAGGATAAAAAGGAGTCAGATAAGCTTTATTATCAGTGTAATATTTGAGAATATTGGTTACATCTTCCTGACAAGCCAATCGTAATAATAGTCTTTTGGTAACAATGCGCGGTTGTTGCAATTGCATTGGTTAATTTTGATAATTTACGATCAAAGCATAATAAGATTTACTAGTAATAGAACTAAAACAGAACTAAGAACACATTTGAGATTGTGCTACTTTTCTCATACCTGCTGCAACTAGACCGAAATTTTCGTCAATTACCAATAAAGTTAAGTATTTATCAGCTTCCGCAGGAAATTTAAACCAATTAATCCTTAATTTCAAGTTTTTGATCGCGGCTCAAAAATAACCACCTAATCTAGCAGTTTTAGTTGTATTATCAACTTCATCCAATTTGATGATTCCCTGAGATTGTGTATGCATAAATTTGGTACAATTAAAACAAAATGTAGTCCAAGTTACTTTTTTCTTTCAGCAATTGTTTACCATACATAATTTACCAGAGGACTAAAAAAAAGTGCAGTTAAATATGAAAATAGATGGGGAGAATTGATAATTGGTAATTGGTAATTGCTAATTACTAGCTGCTCGCTGTTCGCAGCAATAGTTAATAATTGATATACATCTGCGCCTTGGGGCAAGTAATAACTGATAATTGAAAATTGTTCATTGATAACTGTAAAATGGGAATACGCTACGATTGGCAGGAAGCAGAAATACGCGCAATATACGATACACCTTTGCTGGAGTTAATTTACCAAGCTGCCAGTATACATCGTCAGTATCACGATTCTAGAAAGATACAGGTTTGCAAATTAGTATCAATTAAGACTGGTGCTTGTCCCGAAGATTGCAGCTACTGCGCTCAATCTTCTCGTTACAAAACAGAAGTTAAACCCGAATCTCTTTTAGATAAACAAACAGTAGTTGACATCGCAAAACAAGCTAAAGAAAGCGGTGTTAGTCGAGTTTGCATGGGTGCTGCTTGGCGCGAAGTACGGGATAATTCCCAATTCGAGCAAGTCTTGGATATGGTAAAAGATGTGACAGCATTAGATTTAGAAGTATGCTGCACTTTAGGAATGCTCAACGAATCACAGGCTAAGCGTTTAGAAGATGCAGGGCTTTACGCTTACAACCATAACCTCGACACTTCACAAGACTATTACAGCACCATTATTACCACTCGAACTTATGGCGATCGCCTCAAAACCATCGACAATGTTCGCCAAACCAACGTTACCGTATGTTCCGGTGGTATCCTCGGTTTAGGTGAAAGTGCTGACGATAGAGTTTCTATGCTAAAAACTTTATCCAACCTGCAACCCCATCCAGAATCCGTACCCATCAACATACTTTCTCAAGTTGAAGGTACACCATTAGAAAATCAGCCCGATGTCCCCGTTTGGGAAGTAATACGAATGATAGCCACAGCCCGTATTGTCATGCCAAGCTCCGACGTGCGCTTAAGTGCTGGCAGATCGAGACTTTCTCAAATAGAACAAGCAATGTGCTTCATGGCGGGTGCAAACTCCATCTTTTCCAGCGACGACGGAAAGATGTTAACTGTCACCACCCCCTGCCCCGGATACGATACCGATAAACAAATGTTAGACTTGCTCGGCTTAGAAGCGCGAGAGCCAGCGAGGAAGCAGTTAGCAGTTAGCAGTTAGCAGTGACCAGTTACCAGTTACCAGTTACCAGTTAGTAAGTAGGTTGTGGGTTCTAGATTGAAAGTTAAAGTTTACAGTTTTAGAAACTACTTTCAGTGTTTCCATTTTCTAATTCCTTCCTTTGTGTTCTTACATCTAATCGTTAGTTAGTAACTGATGAATCGCACTTTCAGAATTAATAGTGTTTACTGGCAACTGGTAACTGGTAACTGAATTACAGAATCTTAGCTGCACGTAAGCCGAAGAGTAAACCAGCAGCGATGCCGATAAACAAAACCAAGAAACCAATATACGAAACTATAGCTAGCATTTACTTTTCTCCACAATCGTTCAATTATCTATAAATATATTGAAGCATTAGTCAGTGACCAGTGAACAGTTATCAGTTACCAATAAGGAATTCTCCCCATCCCCCTATCTCCCCTTGTCTCCCTCTCCCCATCCCCATCCCCCATGCCCAATCCCCTAAATTACGGTACAATACACCACGGGGGCTTGTTATGGGGTTTAAAGAATGTATAATGCGATTAAAGTAAATCTGCCGCTGTCTTCTTATGAAATTGCGATTGCCCGCGTAGCTGGCGCTACGAACGCGCCATCTGGTTTAGATAAACTGGGCGATTATATGAATAATTTGCAGTTGGGTAAGAAGGTGTTGCTGGTTTCTAACTCGACGGTTTTTGAACATTATGGCGAAAGGGCTTTAAGTTCGCTTAATGCTGCTGGTTTTGATGTATGTCACTGCATTTTGCCAGATGGCGAAAAATATAAAAATTTAGATTCTATACAAAAAATATACGATACGGCTCTGCAAAATCGCGTAGAACGTTCTTCTACGATGGTGGCTTTGGGAGGCGGGGTGATTGGCGATATGACGGGTTTTGCTGCGGCTACTTGGCTGCGAGGAATTAAGTTTGTGCAGGTGCCGACTTCGCTTTTAGCAATGGTGGATGCTTCGGTGGGTGGTAAAACTGGTGTTAATCATCCCCAAGGAAAAAATTTGATTGGTGCTTTTCACCAACCGCAATTGGTATTAATAGATCCCGAAGTACTAAAAACTTTGCCAGAAAGAGAATTACGTGCCGGAATCGCGGAAGTGATTAAATATGGCGTAATTTGGGATGCTGATTTATTCGCAGAGATGGAAAAATGCGAAAATCTTGACCAAATGAAATATTTAATGGCTCCTTTCTCTGGTGGAGAAAAATCTTTAATTGACTACATATTAATGCGCTCTTGTCAAGCTAAAGCTGATGTAGTAGGTAAAGATGAAAAAGAAGCGGGATTGCGAGCAATTTTGAACTACGGACATACCGTTGCTCATGCTGTAGAAAGTTTGACTGGTTATAGCGTAGTAAATCACGGTGAAGCGGTGGCGATCGGTATGGTAGCAGCAGGAGAAATTGCTGCAAAATTGGGAATGTGGAAAGCCGAAGAAGTACAAAGACAAAATGCTTTGATTGAAAAAGCTGGTTTACCAACTAAGTTACCAGCAGGTTTGGATATAGAAGAGATAATCCAGTCGTTGCAATTGGATAAGAAGGTGAAAGCCGGTAAAGTGCGGTTTATATTACCAACGCGGATTGGTGAGGTGATAATTACCGATGAAGTTCCTTCGGAAGTGATTAGAGAAGTCTTGCAAGAGATGAGTTGAAGTGGCTGCGAAGGGAAACAGTAAAAGATGACACCAGATTTCATTTTCGGCTCCTCCCAGTTTGCAGTCTAGGTAGGTGTTGGAGTCTGGTTAAGTAGACTTTGTTTATTAGCCTTGGAATTAATTCCTTGGCGATTATTGGGGCTAATTTCAATTGATGCAAGAATACCTTTACTATAAAACTTTTAACTTATGTAACGATGCAAGTAATACTTTGTCTTATAATATACAGAAACTTCGGCTACTAAATATTACATTACTGAGTTAAAACTAGTAACAATTACATTTAGTAATAAGACAGTAAATATAATGGATTTGCATAATATAGATCATTATTTACAGCCAACAGATATTAATAAAGTTACTAAGTGGGGTGAAGGTTGGAGTTGGTTGGCTGGAGGTACTTGGTTATTTTCCGAACCACAACCAGAGATTAAAACTTTGGTTGATATACAGTCTTTGGGATGGGATGAAATTGATTTAATGAATTCCTCTAATTCCGATCGAGGAGAATTATTAGCTATTGGTGCAACTTGTCCTTTAATTAAATTATTACAGCATCCTTGGCTGCCTGAATATACTGCTGTAGAAGGCTTTAGAGGTGCGATAAATGCCCTTTCAGCTTCGTTGAAGGTAGTTAATATCGCTACTGTCGGAGGTAATATTTGCCTTGCCTTATCGGTGGGTACTCTTGCACCTATTATGGTGGCTTTAGATGCAAGTTATGAGATTTGGAATCATAAGGGTAAATCGCGAATTGTTACAGCAAAAGAATTTCAAATCGCTTCTCGTCAAACTATTTTGCAATCTGGGGAATTATTACGACGAGTTTTGATTCCTGTGGAGAATATGAAATGGCAAGTTGATTATCAACGTTTTGGAATTGCAGCGAGCGACACTGCTTTAGCTATTGTTGTAGGTGCTTATAATTCAACTGCAAAAAAGTTACGCTTGGCTATCGGTGCGAGTGTTGCTGCACCAGTATTATTAGAATTTGAAGCTGGTTTAGAGAATAATTTTAATTACATCGCGTCTTTGAAAAATTTAGATTTTATTGAAGATGCAAAAGCTAGCGCTGTTTATCGTCGGGAAATCACGCAGATTTTGATTAAGCAATGTTTAAATCAGTTAGCAGTTAGCAGTTAGCAGTTACCAATTAACAATTAACAATTATCAATTAACAATTATCAATTACCTACTCCCTGCTAATATATGCAACCTTTAAATTTGCGCGTTAATAATCATATTCATACAGCAAGTTGTCATCCAGGAAGCAGTTTACTTTCTCTTCTTCGTCAACTTAATTACTTCGGAGTACATCGCGCTTGTGAAACTGGTGATTGTGGTGCTTGTACTGTTTGGGTAAACGATACACCTGTACATAGCTGTATTTACCCAGCGATGCGAATTAACGAACAATCCGTAACTACCATCGAAGGATTATCGTCAAATAACGAATTAGCACCGATACAACAAGCATTTTTACAAGCTCAAGGGTTTCAATGTGGGTTTTGCACTCCGGGAATGATTATGAGTGCAGCGAAATTTCCTTTCTCATCAGTACAAGACTTACATACTAATATGAAAGGAAACCTCTGTCGCTGTACTGGCTACCAAGCAATTATCGAAAGTATTTTACTTTATCAAAAATCAAATGGACGTGACACCGTTGCCACGCCCGCAATTCTCACACCACACTCCGTCGGAGAAAGCGTTCCTAAACAAGATGGAACCGCAATCGTTACAGGTAAAGCATACTACACTGCTGATAATTTGCAATCCGGATTATTACATTTGAAAATATTGCGTTACACCGGAGGTGTCGCTTCTGGGGCATCGCCATTTCCCCATGCAAATATCCGCGAGATTAATGTTGACAAGGCTAAAGCACTCGAAGGAGTAGTGGATATCTTTACTTACCAGGATGTTCCAAGAATACCTTACACTACTGCCGGACACGCAGAACCAGTTCCCGATCCTTTAGACCATTATTTGCTGGATAATAAGGTGCGGTTTATAGGGGATAGAGTTGCTGCTGTGGTGGCTGAATCGGTTGAGATTGCGACAAAAGCCCTATTGTTAATTGAGGTTGATTACGAAGTTTTACCCCACGTTACCAATCCGGTGGAAGCAATGAAAGATGGTAGCGTTGTTATCCATGATGAACCGGAATCTCAGCAAATACCCGATCGCGATCGCAATATTGCTGGTGAAATATTTTTGGAATCGGGAAATGTAGAACTCGGTTTTAGTGAAGCGGATTTAATCGTAGAAAATACTTATACTTTACCAGCAGTACAGCACGTTCATTTAGAACCTCACGTAACGGTAACTCATTTGGAATCGGATGGTACTTTGGTTGTTCGCAGCAGTACCCAAGTACCGTTTCATTGTCAAAGATTATTATCGCAACTTTTCGATATTCCTCAAGAGAAAATTAGAGTTTATAAACCGCAACTCGGCGGTGGTTTTGGCAATAAACAAGAAATATTAACAGAAGATTTATGTGCATTGGCAACTTTGCGTACTGGTAAACCCGTGCAGTGGGAGATGACGAGAAACGAAGAATTTACCGCTACAAATAGCCGTCATGCAATGACAATTAAGCTAAAAACTGGAGTTAAAACAGATGGTACAATCGTTGCTCAGGATTTAGAAATCATTGCCAATACCGGGGCTTATGGCAATCACGGTAAAACGGTGGTATTTTTATCTGGCTATATTCCTTTGGGTTTATACCGTTGCGACAACAAAAGATTTCAAGCATATGCCGTTTATACTAATACCATGCCTGGTGGTGCATTTCGCGGTTACGGTGCAACTCAAGGCACTTTTGCAATGGAATCTCAAATTGATGAAATTGCTAATAAATTAAATCTTGATGTTATACAAATAAGGCAAAAAAATTTAATTCGTCCGGGAGATTTAGTTAGTTTAGGAAACGATGACGAGCATTTTAATTTAATTGGCAGTTATGCTGTGGAAGAATGTTTTACCAAAGTAATTCAAGCATTAAATTATGTTAAGGGTCAACCCGCAGTTATCAATGGAAATCGCCGTCGCGGTATCGGTTTTGCTGTTTCTATGCAGGGAAGTGGTTTATGTAAAATCCACACTGCTTGCGTTAAGTTATCACGGTTAGCTGATGGGAAATATGAATTAAGAACGGGTTCGGTTGATGTTGGTACGGGTTCCGATACCACTTTACGCCAAATTGCAGCAGAAGTTTTAGGTGTGATGATCGCCGACATCAAAATTATTTCTGGGGATACGCAATTAACACCTTTTGATGCAGGTTCTTATGCTTCTGCAACCATGTATATTTCCGGACAAGCTGTTAAATTGGCAGCAGAGAAATTAAAGCAGAAAATAGCAGATGAGATAACATCACAAGGGATAATAGAAGTAGAAGAAAGCTATACAGCTTCGGAAGCGACTTTAACTTTTGCGGTTCAAGGTGTAGAAGTAGAAGTTGATATTGAAACGGGAAAAGTAGAAGTTTTGAGATGCATTCAAGCAATTGATATTGGTAAAGCAATCAATCCCAAAATTTGCGAAGGGCAAGCAACCGGGGGAATTGCGATGGGAATTGGTTATGCATTAACCGAAGAATTACTATTTGACGAACAAGGAAGAATAATTAATCCTAAACTGCGGGAATATCGCATCCCCACAGCGGCAGATATGCCACCAATGGAAATATTTCTTATAGAAAAAACCGACCCTTACGGCCCATTTGGCGCTAAAGGTGTAGGAGAAATCACAACTAACTGTACCGCACCAGCCATCGCAAATGCGATCGCTCATGCTACAGGTGCGAGATTACGACAATTACCAATGACACCGGAGAGAGTTTGGAAAGCAGTTAGGAGTTAGGAGTTTAAGATCCCCCCAACCCCCCGATAAATTGGGGGGCTTTGCGTAAGTCATATTGTTAATTGTTAATTGTTGATTGATAACTGTTCACTGCTCTTTAACATCAGCAATAGTAGCATTGATATCATAATTAAAACCTTCTATCTTCGCTGGGCTACCGATTTTTACTAAGCCTTCACCTACTACTGCACCAGTGTTTTGCATTTGGGCAATACCAGTCAATGTGATGAATAAATTTGTTTCAAACGTAGCGCTGGGATCTGGTAATTCTTTTACCGAACCATCAGGTTGAGTCACATTTATGGTGATGGGTAGCTGTTTGACAGATTTTATCGTCATTTGACCGGAAGGTTTATTGTCGATTGTCAGTTCAGTTTTTCCACCAGCTTTTAAACTTTGTTCTAATAAGGCTTGAGGACGAAGTAAATTTAAACCGTCCACAAATAAATCTACTTCTATCGGCTTTGTGGAAATATTAGCCTGAGCATTGGAAGCAGGTATGTTAAAAAACAAGCTTACGAGTGCGAATGTCAGCACCGCTAATGCGCTGAAAAGCACTGTAATAACAGGGGTAAGCGACAGATTCAAAGTTCGTCTTAGCTTAGCAGAATTGAACCCATGAGAATGCCAAATTGCCATTAAAATTAATGCCTTTCGATGCAAATTGGACAGATAAAAAAAGTCAACGAGTGCAAATGTTGAGCTTTCATACGATAGTAGCGCAACTGTTGACAAATGAGTCATATAAAAGTCTAATATGTAATAATTACTAGTTTGTGTTTTAAAGCTACAATTAGTAAGTAACTAAAAATACTTTAGAAAATTTACATTAAGCTGGGGTAAATGGAATGTCTACTGCCTATTTGAAAGAAGAAGAGACTATGGAAGTAAGTATGGAAGACTTAGAAAAGTATCTGTATGAAAACCATGAGAGGATAGGAAATCGCCGCAAAAAATTACGTAGACTTCCTATAGTAGATATTAAAGATGATTCAACTAGAAGCAAATAGTTAATTATTTTAAATGAAAAAATAAATTAACAGGACATACCATTTACCGACTTTTTCCCAGAAGTTGCGATTCGTCAACTGCTTAAACAATCTCAAATTCTAAATTATGACTTTTCAAAAAACTATGAGTGAAATGGTCGATTTCATTCGTGTTGCTTAATTCTAAGTTGTAAAAGTCTACTTTGTCATGCTCAAAATAAGGACCAGCGTGCCAAGTTCCGACATTTAATTTAATAAAACAATTTCCGGGAATGCGAAAGGCTGCAATATTTTGCAACGCTGGTTCATCTATATTATTATTAGCCGGACATACTGCCATTAACCAATCTTTACCACCTAAAGAACCCAAGCATTGAGTACATTTTGCGTGACGGGTAATATTGTGAAACTTGCACCCGCGCCCCTGCAATTGCATAATATAAAATCTTGGGATACCGTTATCGAGTACTAATTGAGCATCATCTGCATCGAATAGTTTGCCATCTTTGCTAGGGAAAATAACTTGTCCGTAAGCTTGAAAATTTTCTGAAGTTATAGCTTGCGCTGATAATTGTTTTACTGCTGTTGTATTAGTCATATATAAGATTCCTGCTAACTGTTAACTGCTCACTGGTTACAATTCCAATTCTTTCGGAATCATTGATTTAGGAATAATAGAAGCTTGTTCTTGTTTATCGTCAGGTTTTGTGTACCAGTAAGCCCAAGCAATTAACACTCCTTGCAGGGGAAGTCTAATAGCTTGAAATAAAGGCGAACCTGAATATGGTATGCTTTCAATTTCAATATGATTAATTGCCATATTGATGTTAGCTGGATAAACTGCGATAAATAATGCAATTATTCCCCATGCGGTAGGTTGACTCAAAGGGGGAACTAATAAACCGATACCACCTAGTATTTCATAAAAGCCACTTAAATAAACTAAACCCAAAGGATAGGGAAGTTGTGGTGGCATAATTTTTACAAAAGGTTGGGGAATTGCAAAGTGCAAAATTCCTACAGTTATTAAGGCTACAGAAAGGATAATTCTTAGAAGTTCTTTGTTTTTTTTGATTAATTCCATTTGAACGAATACAGAAAAATTACTCAAATATTCTTTCAGTTTGTTAGCTCAAGAGTATTTTGTCTTCTATCGAGAGTGGGAAAAGTTTAACTATAATCTTTCAAAATTTATACTTCCTGCAAAATTAGTCAGTGCCGGTACTTAAGTAGGTAAGGTAGCAACCGAAGTATCCGAACCTTTGACTATTATGGGTACAGTTTTAGCAGGGGGGATGGGAATTGCAATCAAGAAAAAGCGAGCTAAGAAGAATTTAGAATCAGCGATTTAATACTGATAGTTCAACTGGCTCGCTTGTTATTTTGGATTAAGTAAATTTTAACAGCAATCGGGTGAGAGTTTATCTTAACTCCACCGGATTGCTTTTTATAATACTAATTATTTAAAAAGAAGAATAGCAAAATCATGAAAACAGTCGTAATTGGTGGGGTTTGCAGAACTGGTAAATCAAGGTTAGCAAATAAAGTTTTTAATAACACTAAAGCCACGGTGTTTCATGGCGACCATGCCCATCCCACAAGATTTTTAATGATTTTCAAAACCCGTTCGTAGTAGTGCTTCAGCGCATCCGGATTCCGCCCGGCGCTGAAGCGCTACTACGAACCTATCAGAACTAATGAAATGGACTACGAATTACAAATTAAAAGTTACTAACTACTCAGAACAGATTCTAAATTAAGAAAACCATTTGCAATCAAATAGGATGCGTATGTAGTATATAATTCTGCATCAATTGGATGGCAAGATACACCGCTTCCTGCGAGTGCATTTAAAGTCTCGTCACAGCTGATAACTGGTCTATTTTCTGTCAAGTATAAATCGGGAATAGTAAGTTGTCTTTCTGACCAGCGTTCTAATAAAAATGGACGCAGAGTATATAAAGGATTTTCCTCTGATGTCACATCGTTAATTAACTTATGTTGCCATTCTTCGTAAGGAATCATCTTGATCGAAAAACCAAAAGAACTCAACCACTCAACTAATGTGCTTAAAGGTGCGGGTTCTGGATGTTGGAGATGGAAAGCCTTACCGATAGACTCTTCTTGTCTGGATAGATGTACGATCGCTTGGCTTACATAGTCAACGGGTGACATATCCAACATATAATTTACGTCGGGGAAGCATCCCATCTGAAGACAGCCTTTGGTCATTAAGTTTACAAAGTCATCAGTATTTCCTACACCTGTTTGGCTGTGTCCGGAAATTAAAGGTGGTCTGTAAATGGTGATGGGAAGTCCTCTTTCTCCGGCGATTTTAACTAATTTTTCTGCTACCCATTTAGTTTGAGAATAGCCAAGAAAAATACCTTCCCAGCGGTCAAAACTATCATCCTCTTTAACTACTTTTCCTGCGTATTCAGGTGATTCAAATACCGCAACGCTAGAGACATAATTTAACGGTTTAACTTTAATTTTACAAGCCAAACGGATGATTTCTTGGGTTCCCAGTACGTTAGCTGTTTTCAATGCTGAGTAGGGAAATACGTAATTGAGCATTGCAGCACTGTGATAGATGGCATCTATATTAGTCGCCAACATATCAAATCCTTCAGTGCTTATACCCAGTTGCGGTTGAGATAAATCGCCAACTATCGGGATAATCCGAGGGCTAGATTCTTCATCCCAAATCCCATAAGATTCTAAATTCTTTTTCAGCTTTTCTTTACCTGCTTCTGCATCTGCTGCACGTACCAAACAGTAAATATCTGCATCGGTTTGCTGCAAAAGTTCGTGGATTACAAATGCTCCTAAAAATCCGGTACCTCCAGTTAAGAAGATATTTTGAGGATTGGGATTAAATTTATAAGAAGTTGATGCAGGGCGAATAGTTTCATCAAGCACAGCTTCTGCTGCTAAGTTAGGAGCATTAGTAGTATCAACGAGTGATTTGGTTTCCTGTTGAGATTCTTGCGCTTCCTCAGCTAAACGTCCCGAAAGTGCTTCAATTGTGGGATAATGCCAAAGCAACATGGGGGACAATTCAAATCCCAACATTTTCTGTGCTTTGGTAACAATTACCATTGCTTGAGTTGAATCTAAACCGTAAGTATCTAAAGGTTGGGTTACGTCGATTTCTTCGGCTTCCATGTTGAGTATTTCAGCCAAATTAGTTAAAAACCAATTTTGAATTTCTATAGCGTTCATAATTTGTTTTGTAGTCATTTTATTTTAGATTTAGAATTACACAGTTTTTTTACTTTAAGTTACTTGCTTGCTGCCAGAAGATTATGGAGATTAAACCGCAGAGAGTGCAGAGAGCGCAGAGAAAAGAAATGAAGAGAGATAGGAGATTTTAGAGGGGAATAGGAGTAAGATTTATTTTCAATCCAAAATCCAAAAGACGTTAAAATCTAAAATCTAAAATCCTAAGATGTAAATTTAACAGGGTGATATTGAGAATAGAAATTATCTAGTTGTAAATCTTGCATTTTCAAACTTTGGATGCGATATAAATAGGAAGTTCCTTTCATCATTTGGTTGGCAACATCAACTACCTGACGATTATTTGGTTCTGATAAATAAGAACCTCGCACCCAGTCATTAAAGCTACCCATTGCGGGGCCGCACCATACTTGATAATCAACTTCTCTTCCCTTTTCACCGCAATTAGACCATCTGGAAGATAATCCTAAATACCAGCGGAAAATCAACGCCATTTTATATTTAGGGTTGTTAGCTGCTTTGGTTAATTTATCAGGATTACTTTTGGATTGATAAACAACGGTTTCTTGCCACACTTCTTCGATGCTTTTGCGGAAAACCTGTTTTTCTAATTTTGTTTTTTCTGCTGATGGAAGTTCGTCAAGAGAATTATAATTTCGATAGATTTCGTATAGTTTTTGTGCTTTCAGTGGAAACATAGTTCCGCGTTTGAGAACCTGTAGTTTTACTCCCATTTCAAACATATCAGCAGCTGGTGCCATCATTACGTCGGCCATATCAGCTTGTGCTAATAGTTTTTTGGTATGTGTAGAAGTTCCTGCTTCTAAACAAGATTGATTTATTGAACCAGTAACTACATATGCGGCACCCATCATAAAAGCTGCTAAAGCCGATTGAGGTGTTGAAATTCCTCCGGCAACTCCAACTCTAATGGGTTTTTCGTAATTATATTTTGACTGTATTTCGTCTTTTAAAGCAATTATAGAAGGTAGTACGCAAACCAAAGGACGGTTATCTGTATGACCGCCAGAATCTGCTTCTACGGTAATATCATCTGCGATAGGAATTTGTGCTGCAAGGGTTGCTTGTAATTCGGTAATTAAGCCTTCTTCAACCAGTTCCTTGAGCATTTTCAAGGGTGCTGGCTGCATAAATTTACTCGCAACTTCTCGACGAGAAATTTTAGCAATTACCTTATTATTAATTTGAATTTGGTTAGCTGAATTTAAACTTAATCCAGCCGCACGATAGTAAACAATGTTAGGAGTTAAATCTAAAAATGCCGAAGCTTCTACAGTTTCTACTCCATATTTTAGATATAAATCTACAGCACCTCTTTCTATTTCGGGGTCGTTAGGACTATGAATTAAATTAAATGCATAAGGACCATTAGGTAAAGATGTTTGAATTACTTTAATCGCTTCTTCTAAGCGAGTTAAACTCAAACCACCCGCACCAAAGGAACTCAAAATATTCTCTTTACCCAGGGCAATTACCATTTCTTCAGAGGCTATTCCCCCAGCCATTGCACCAGTTGTATAAGCATATTTGAGATTATGAAAATTAATGAAATGGGGGTCGCCGAAGCTTTTAGTAAAAACAGGTGGAGCTGCAATTAATAATTCTATTTCCGCTGGTTGACTGTTATCGAGAGGACAATAGCCGTAATTAGTTACTCCAATTCTGTCTCCAACTTTAACGATATAGCAAGGTTTATCAGTTTCAAGCAATTGTTCTTTGATTCCTTCTGGATCGAAGGAAATACAGCTTACTGAACCTTTCCAAGTTCGATTTTTAGCTGAAGTAGAACCTTGAAATACAAGTCCGTTGTTTTCTTTGTTTAGCACTTTGTCTAATATTTGCACGTTAGTTATCAGTATTTACATGAAGTAAGAAAGGTATGTCCTAATGTCCTAGCGGACACGCTTCGCTAACGGACACGCTCCGCTAACGTAGTAAGGAATTTATGCCTTAATATCAGGAAAGACGGTCCTTACTACAAACGAATAATTGTTAATTATCAGTCAAATGTTCGGCGCAAGCGATTTGTAGTTGAATTATTTCGCTTAATTGTTGGCTAAAATCTTGGCGCGATTTTAAGAATGTAGAGTGGGTTTTATGAACCATTAAATTATTTGTGTTTACTTTTTTATATTGACTATAATTAGTCACATTTTGAGTTGAAGCTAATTTTTTTGGTGTGGTAGATGCAACATATGAAGTAGTTTTTGCCGCATTTAATCGCTCTATTTTTTGTTTGGGTACGGCGTTCATAGGACTTACTTCTGGTTTTTTCGGTGCTGCTGCGGGGGAGTTTGTTTCTTTTGGTTGGGATGTTGTAGTTTTGGCAATAAATTCTTTTTCAACAGGTTTTGGTGCTGTTTTTATTTTCTCAGTTATCTTAGCCGCTAATTCTTTTTCAACAGGCTTTGGATTAACTTCCGATTGTTGGAACAGCTTTTTATTTTCTGCCGTTAAAATACTTTCAGTAATATTATGACCACCTAATGTAACTTTTCTCTGACTAAGTTTAGCTTTTTTACTGCTTTCTTCCACTGTGGAATATAGCGGCGATAAATCTAAATCAACTTGGTGACTCGTTAGTTTTGCTAATGCTTTGAGAATGCTACTATGGTCGTCTAAGCCTCTACGATTAAGGGCAATTGTCATGTGTTCTTTATCGCTTAAATTTTTATCAATCCATCGAGAACAAACGTTTCCAGCACCTGTTTCAATAAATATTTTCGCACCATCGCTATAAACTTGGTTAACCAGTCGAGGAAAATCAAGTTCTTTACAAAGCCCTGTAGCGATACCTTCAGCAATGGCTTTACTTTCTAATTCTATTGGCGCATATTTTGCCGCAGAATAAAGTATTAGATTTTGCTGATTTTCTTGAATTGGTAAAGTGTTAACGTTGGCAATCTCATTGTGTTCGGAAGCCATCGCTTCGCAGTGAATTACATGATCGAATGGTGCCCGGAATGCATTACAACCCAGTTTTTTTATAACTCGTTCGCAGGTTGCTGGCTCACCTGCAATTACTACTTCTTCTGGCGTATTGATTTGAGTCAGGTAAACGCGGTTTTCTGCTGCGATAGCTTCCCTAACTTGGGATGGTGTGGCTATCAGAACGTAATTACACCAGAAATTATTGTCTGGAGATTTTTCTACAGGTGGTAGCTGCCAAAATTCTCTAACGCAGTTTTTCGCACCTGATAATCTGTCTCCGAATAAGGTACTGGTGTTTAAAGCGTTGCTCATCTGACCAAATTGATTCCATATGCCGATAGCAGACATCATACTAACTTCACCCAAGCTGTAACCAAAAGCAAATTTTGGTTTTACTTGGAAGTTATCTTGAAGCACTTTAGAAAGCAGTCTGGCTACGACTATTTCGTTTTCAAACATTGCCGATGAATCATCTAGCAGTTGTTTTTCTAATCCTTCTAATTCTCTGCTTGATAGTTTATTCAAGCTGCGAGGATACACTAACTTTTCAACGTGACTAACACGACTATCTAAATTTTGCAGGATGATATCATCGTGAACTTGAGGAAATAAACGGAAGAGATTTCTACCGATACCGAGATAAGAATTAACCGCAGCAGGATAGATAAATGCAACTTCTCCTTTTTTACCCAACGGTTTGGCTGTAAAATAACTGCCTAGTGGAGTTTGCCACTCTTCACCTTTATCAAATGCATTATTAACACCTTTGATGGCTGCTTCTATTTCTCTGGCTAATTCTTTGGAATTACGCGCCAAAATTGCTAAAGTATATTCTTTGTTGCGTTTTTGATAATCGGCAAAAGTCGTTTTAGCAGCTAGGGGAAGAGAACTTCCCTCGTTTACTACATTTTGCAAATTTTCAACTTGCTGTAGTAAATCTTCGCGATTATTACCAGCGATCGCAAACAGTTGGAGAGGCATTTGCTGCAAAAATCTGCTGCTGCGGTCTTGTTTCTTTGGTTCTTCAGATATTATTAAATGGGCGTAAGTTCCATCTATACCCATACTGTTGATGGCTGCGGTTCTTTTCTCGGTGTCTGGATTAAGAAACCAAGGCCTCGATTCCGGAACAACATAGAAAGGACTGTTTTCCCACTTGTTAATATCTTTTACGCCAGTCCATTTTGGAGTTGCAGGAAGATATCTATAGTAGAGGCACAAAGCTGTTTTAATTAAACTCGCAATTCCCGAGGCAACATAGGTGTGACCAATATTAGCTTTAACGCTGCCGATCGCACAGTTTAATTTATTTGCACCGCTTGGATAAGCCCGAAGTAATCCCTCAATTTCTGCTTCGTCTTCTTGGGAAATGCCACTAGCGAAAACTTCAAGATAAGATATATCTTTATTTTTGATTTCTGCCGTATCAAAAGCTTTATTACAAGCATCTTCAACGGTGTTAGCATCCGTGGAACCCAAACGACTTTGCAAATCATTTTTGGTAGCATTTTTTTGCTTGAAACTAACTGCATCAATTACCGCGTAGATGCACTCGTTTTCCTGTTTTGCTACTTGATGTCGTTTTAATACTATTGCACCTGCACCTTCGCCAACCGCCCACCCATTGGCTTTTTGGTCATAAGAAAGAGTATTTACACCTGTATTAACTGTTGATAACTCATTTCTTAATAAAACGTGTTCCATACCGCCAGCTAAATCCACGGCACCCACTAATACGGCATCTGCTTCCCCAGTAGTTAATAAATGTTGCGCTACTTCTAAAACTTTAAACGTGGAGTTTTCGCCAGCGGAAATGGTCAATGCGGGAGCAGTAAAATTCCACAGCGAGGAAATACGACTCGCCATAATATTAGAAATATAGCTGACAAACTCGCTGCTATCAGCGGGGTGGTGAATTCCGTCTTTAACTATTGTTTCTAACTTCGACAGTTTATCAGAAGATAATGATATTGCGTTAGCATTCAATCCTTCTTTAATTTCCCAGTCTAAATTCCATCTCTGCTGGAGTTGATGAACGGAAAGTTCGGCTTCAGTAGCGATTAAAACTGCTACCTTGTCTCCTTCGTTTACCGAAGCATCTTTCAAAGCGCGTTCGGCTACTTTGAGCATTAACAGTTGTTGTTTGTTGAGTTTTTCTAACTCATTGGGGGGAATTTTACTAGATACGGTATCAATTTCAAATTCACTAATATAAGCTCCCGTAGGTGCTTTACCTTCAGGTAAATTATATTTTTCCAGTAGTTCTGTTTTATTTTCTACACCATGCCATCTTTGATCGGGTAGAGGAATAAAATGTTGTTTTCCTTGGTAAATACTGCTTTCAAAAGCATCCAACCCATCGCAACCACCGAAAAAGGCATCCATTCCCACAATCGCCATTTTAGCGAGTTTGAGGGGTTGGTTCAATTCTTCAGATGTAGTGTTTTTATTTTGTTCTAAAATTAGATGTGCGTTAGTCCCACCCAAGCCAAAAGCACTAACTCCAGCGCGTTTTATCGAACCGCTTTTTGAGTGCCAGTTAGTTGGACTAGTTACAATTCTACTCGGTGAAATTACGTTATCTTCCGAACCGATGGGGTCTGTAATATTAATAGTTGTGGGAATAATACCCTTGCTCATGCTCAAGAGTACTTTTATCATACTCGCGCTAGCAGCACCAGTCAGCAAATGTCCGATATTGGATTTTACCGAACCCGTAAACGGAGTTGCTTGATATTTACCAAAGAAAGTTTCGACAGAATTAAATTCGGTACTGTCTCCTAATAAAGTTCCAGTAGCATGACACTCCATATAGTCGAGAACTTTGGGATTGATATCAGCTTCCGAATAAGCCTTTTCAAAAGCTAAAGTTTGTCCTTTGGGGTTGGGGCTGAGTAAATGTTTACCCCTACCATCGTTAGAAAGTCCGTTACCCGTTATTGAGGCGTAAATGCGATCGCCATCTCTAACTGCATCGCTATAGCGTTTGAGAACGAGCATTCCCACGCCTTCCGAGGTAATTAATCCCCTGGAAGATTTATCTAAGGGGCGGCTAATATCGTTGTTTTCTGGATAGCCTTGGATGCCCGAAAAAAGCATCCTGATAAATATCGGATCGGCACAACTAATACCACCAGCTAACATCAAGTCAGCTTTGTGTGTCCATAGATAATGAGATGCTAATTTAGCAGCATATAAGGGTGAGGAACAAGCAGCATCCAGGCAAAAATGGATGTGAGAGAGAGATAAAGCTTGAGAAATGATAGCAGCGGGTAAACCCGATATCATACCGTTATAAAATGATGTCTCTTCGGAGTTAGGTAAACTTGCGGTGGCAAAATCCTCTTGCTGCAAAAGTTCTGCAATTGCAGGATTCAACACCTGTTGATAAAGCGGTTCAAATAATTGATTTGATGATTTCGTAGGTAGCGAGAGTGTGCCCAACAGTACTCCACATTTGGAAAGAACAGACTTGTCTTCCAAGTAACCACTATTTTGTAATGCTTGCTTTGCAGCATAAAGCGACCATTTAAAGGTGTCATCTAGATTTTGTAGCAACGAAGAGGGAAGATTATATCCCGATGCATCAAACTTAAAATTACGTACAAACCCCCCTTGCAAGGAGTAAACTTTATCTGCTTTTCCTTTTACCGGATCGTAAAATATAGTTGGTTCTATACCAATCTCATCAATACTTAACTCGGAAGTAGAATCCTTTTGTTCAATTAAATTATGCCAAAACTCTTCAGCATTTTTAGCATCCGGGAATAAACATGAGAACCCAACGATCGCAATTTTTTCCATACTTTTTATTCAGTTAACAGTGAACAGTTATCAGTTAATTAAGGGAGTGGGGAATAGGGGGATGGGGAGAAGGGGACAAGGAGAATTTTAACCTTAAACCTTAGTAACTCTTAACTCCTAACTCTTTAAAGATTTAGTTGGAATAATAATTCCTTTGCCACCCAGTAAGCGGGAATAAATTTTGCCTTGATTGTCGTGTATTGTAAAATCGGCTGCGACGCTGGTAGCTGTTTTACTTATAATTTCGCAAGAAACGTAAAAAGGTTTATTGCTAGGGGTTGCTGCAAATTGTTCGTGTTTCTGGATTTGGGCGGGTAAACAAACTTCTTGATGATAGTGCTGCAACCAAACCCATAAAGGATGAGTACTCAAGTCAACAGAAAAAGGATTTACCCATATAACCGGGAACTGCCCTTGTTGTTTTCTATCGATTTCGTTCCAGACACATTCGATAGTAATTTTTTCTGGACTAATATTTAAAACTTTTGTCAGCCCTTTAAAAGAATCCCCGTGGAATAAAGGAAATATTGCGGGATTTTCTTGATAAAACTCATTACCTTTAATAGTAATAATATTATCTTCTGCCATATTTAATTTTTCGTAAGTCGGACTTGGGGTATGTTGCGGTAATAAATGAATATCATCAATACTAAAATGATAGTTAAGTTTTCCGTTTTTATTCCTACTCCATATTTTCGCTTTAAAAACTATTTCTTGATGCTCGTGTTTAGCAGTTTCTTCTAAATCTAGGATATATTCTTCTGCCAGTTTTTCATCGAAAGGTATTCCCTTCAATACTTTAAAATTGTTATAGTAATAAAACCTATATCCTGGATAAAGCTGTTCGCAAGCATTAATCATCCATTGGGTTCCACAAGTAGCAGGTAAAACTGGCTTTCCACCGACTATATGATCTTGTAAAAAAGGATTAGCTGCTTGGGTTAATCGTCGATGAATGCGATAACTTCTTAACTGAGAATTATAATTTAACGGTGCTGGAGGTGGAGAAATCGGACTACCAATTACAACTTGTGTAGAATCCCGGTAAGAATTATGAAGTTCGTTAACTAACATTTTCGCTCCCGCTTCTACCGGAATAATTTCAATTCCTCTACGGGCAAATTCTTTCTTCAATTCCGGCGTTACCATACCGCTATCCCAGCCACCCCAATTGATAGCCACTACATGACATTGGGGATATTGTTGTTTGAGCAGATGAGCCGATTTATTCAGAATTTCATTAGCTAAAGCGTAATCCGATTGACCGACATTACCGTAAAAACCGGCAATAGAAGAGTATAAAACTAAATGTTCTAATTGAGGAAGATTCACGCAGCTAAGAAGATTTTCTAAACCTTGGATTTTAGCGCTGTAAACTTTTTCAAAATCTTCCGTACTCTTCTTTTCAATTAACTTATCAGCTAAATTACCCGCACCATGAATAATACCAGTTATTTCACCCATAACTTCTGTTACAGCGGTTATTTGCTGTTGTAAATCGTGAGTATTTGTAACATCAACGCTAAGATATTCAGCTTCACCTCCTACTTGTTTAATTGTCTCTAAAGTTTGTTTTATTTCTCGGTCAGAAATAATTTGATTATAAATCTTTTTCACCTGCATGGGAGTAGGTTTTTCTCCCCTAGCAAGCAAATCTTCCATAATCCGTTTTTTTAAAACTGCTTCATCAAAGCAATTATTTGCAAATAAAGGTTCGGATTCTAAAAGTTGCGATCGACCTAGTAAAATAAACTTACACGGATATTGCGTTGCCAATTCAATCGCACATTTTGCAGTAATACCTTTAGCTCCACCACTGACAAGGAAAACCGATTCGGGATTAATTGAAGTTGCTGTTTTCATAGATTTTCTGAATGATAATTAGTAAAAAAAGGGAGACAAGGAGACAAGGAAAATTTTGACCTTTAACCTTTAACCTTTGACCTCATGAATCGGTAATTGTCGAAAATTAATGTAATTATCGCGTCTGTCATTAAAGCGCTCTTTTCTAATAGCGGATACGATAGCAAATGTTGTAAATGTGAAAAAAGTTACCATCAATGCTATTAATATTGGAATTAATTGATCGGTATCGCTATTATTTGTGTTATCCCTATTACTACTATTATTCCTATTAGATTTAGATGTATTAGATATATTAGATGTATTAGATGTATTAGATGTATTAGATGTATGACTTACATCCGGTTGAGGAGTCACAGTTACCTGACTTGTACCTCCAATCAGTGTAATATCGCCTAAGTCATGCTTATCTCCAGGTAAATTAATATTTGATTTGTGGGTTTGATAACCGTTCGCTTCTACTGTTATCTCTCCCTGGAGAACTCCTTTGTCATCAGTATTTGTTGTAAATCGGTAAATTCCTTCGATATCGGTGTATAAAACCACGGAATTACCTTTATTATCATCAAATATGACTTTTGCGGCTCTAATAGGCGCTTGTTTGCTCCAATCAACAATGCGACCAATATAATTAGCTTTTTGATTTCCAGACATGGTATATTAGTAAGTAATTCAAAACTCCTAACTTTGAAGACGGAGTTCCAAATAGTTCAAGGAAGTTGTAAAAATCTACCTTCTTTAGCTTATAAGGACTCCTTTTCCCAACCCCTAACCCCCAACTCCTAGTTCCCCGTAGAGACTTCGCAATTGCGAAGTCTCTACTGCTTTTTAGGTAATGGGTAATGGGTAATGGGTATTAGGTAATGGGTTATAACCACTAACAACTAACAACTAACCACTAACCACTAACCGTAATAGTCGTTCTTCCTTGGGTGCCGTAGCCAACTTCGGTGATTAAACGATTGGGATCGTGTAGTTCGGCTTGGATGTGGTTGATGCAGTTTTGAGGATCGATTTCGGGGTGTATATCAATTGCTCTACAAAAAACTTTTCCCCATTCCCAAGTAAGTGTTTTGGTTAATCCGAATAATCCACCAGCAATAGCGCCAAAGTTAATTTTTTGTTCTAATCCAAAAGCGCCATCGAGTCGAGTTACCGTACAGAAGCAGCTGTATCCGCTTTCTGCTGCTGCATTCAGGGATTTTTTGAGATGCTTGGCAATGAAGAAGACAAGTTTTGCGATCGCCTTTTCTTCGGGAGAGTAGTTTATCTGGTTGGAAGCATTGTTAAATATTGGATGAATATGGATGAAAGCTCCTATGGAACCGCAGTTAGCTGCAATTGCTGCTAGCTGTTGCTCTAGATGTTTTTCGCTTGTGTCTTCTAAAATTATATTTTTGATATTGCTCGGTAGCACCGAACGTGTGGGAATTATTGATTGGGGAAAGCTTAAAACTACGACTTTCAAACCCTTTTGAGTTAATGATTCGGCTAATTCGGCGGTGGTGAGGGAGCCATCATCGGTAATTAAAATGATGTTTCCCTCTGGTAGTGCAAATTCTAAAAAATCGGGTTCGGGAAGGAATTGCAATTTAGCGGGATGTCTTGCAACTCCCCCGATTTGATTTAATGGCTGGCTGATGTCAGACTGTAGCTTTTTTTTTTCTCCTCCAGATAATGTCTGGAGATATTCAACTATTTGTCCGATTGTCCTTAATTCGCTGATTTCTTCTAAGTTATCGGGTTTGGGTAAATCCGGGTATGCTTCTTGTAATGCACCCATGATTTCTACCCGTTTAATGGAATCAATACCCAAGTCGGCTTCCATATCCATTTCCATTTCCAGCATTTCGACAGGATAACCCGTCTTTTCGCTGGTTATTTCTAGCATGGTTTGACCGAGGTTGCTGGTATCAACGCTGGCTGAAACGATTTCTGTGCTTAGTTCGGGTTCGATATTTTCTACGGTTTCTGCTTCTTCCGGTTCTACCACTGTTTCTGGGATAGAAATATCAACTGTAGGTTGACTTTCAATTTCAGCAGTTTGTATTTCAACGGTGCTGTTATTAGAATCACCCGAAGACAGAGACTGTAAATATTCTACTATTTGACCGATTGTACGCAGTTCGCTTAGTTCTTCTACGTTATCAGACTTGGGTAAATCGGGATACATTTCCTGCAATGCACCCATAATTTCCACTCGTTTGATAGAATCGATGCCTAAATCAGCTTCCATATCCATATCCATCTCCAGCATTTCCACAGGATAACCCGTTTTTTCACTGGTGATAGCTAGGAGGTTTGTATCTAAACCTGATAAGTCTACGAATGGGGAGGTGGAGGTGGGGAGATGGGGAGATGGGGAGATGGGGGGAGTAAAACCATTTGTTGAAGTTTCTTCTTCAGTAATGGTATTTTCGCTACCGGGTTGTGAAGCTTTGTTTGTAACAGCTACTACAGGTTCCGGTAGTGGTTCATTTTTGGTTTCAACTGTGGGGGTATTTCCATTAGTAGAAATTTCTTCGGTAACGGTATTTTCTGAGGTTGGTTGTGAAGTTTTATTGGTGACGGGTACACTCAAGCTTGTTTTAACTTCTTGCTCGGTAATACCTTCGTTTTGAATTACCTGTTCGTATTCTTGCTGGATGTGTTGGAAGAAGTTTTTGGTGTATTCTACTTGATTTTGTAAATACTGTTCGTGAACTTTGAGGGTATCTCCTTGATGGCTGTGGAACTGAACCATACCGCGCTCTAAGCTTTCGATAATTTTTGGCTTGAGTGTTTCGCCCTCAGACTCAGTTTTAGCAAACAAGGAATTCTGCTGCCCCATCAGTTGGAAAAATGTTTTGATGTATTCAACTTGATGGTTGAGGTATTGAGCATGAACTTGCAAATTCTCGCTTTGATTTTGTCCGAATTGAGTTAAGACATATTCTAAGCTTTCTAAAACTTGTTCGTAATTTATAAGTTCGTTAGGCTTACTTTGCATATGCATATTTAATTTAGAAGTTGACTGCGAAGTGGGGGAGGGGGTAGAGGGGGTAGAATTTTCTACTTCAGCGACTTGTTTCTCTTTCTCCTTCTCTTCTATTGCTACTGGTTTGTGATGTCCGTTTCCGTTGTTGTGATTGGGGATAGAAGTTTGGGAAGAACTAAAATTTTCTATATTCTCTGCTTGTCTCCTTATCTCCTTATCTCCTTGTCTCCTTGTGCCCTTGTCCCCTTGTCCCCTTGTCCCCTCGTCTCCGTTACCGGAAGCACTAGAAGAAGTTACTGAAACAGTTGCTGTGTCAGATTTGGCAGAAATCTCTACCTGATGCGGTTCGCTAATAGCTTTTTCCCATCTCTGCTTTGTTTTCTCTGATACATAGTTGCTACCGTTTAATTTGATATTCAACCCTTTCTTAGTTTCAGCAGGTTTGATTGGCTCTACTAATTGATAAGGATCGAGATTTTTCAAAGTTATCCCGGCAACTCGTAACTGAATTACAGCTTCTCTTAAACAGTAGTCGCTATCTTTTCTGGGGCTTGAGTTTAAAGCAATTGCCATGTGAGGGCGATCGCCTAATATATCTTTGACTAAGTTGGTGAGTATTTTTCTAGGCCCGAATTCTATGAAGCAGTAACCGCCGTCTGCATAGATGTTTTCGATTTCCTGTTTAAATAGTACTGAATTGGATAGTTGTGTTTCAAGGGTTTTTTGTACTTCTGCGGGATCTGTAGAGTGCTGTTTTCCTGTAACGTTGGTGTAGACGGGGATTTGAGGTGATTTAAAGGTGATGCTTTTGGTTGCGATCGCAAATGCTTTTTGAGCGAAGGCTATCAATGGTGTGTGGAATGCTGCGGCTACTGGTAGCACTACAGCAGCACATCCGGAGTCGTGAAGAATCTTTTGCAGTTGATGAATTACTGGTGTGGGGCCAGCTAATACGACTTGACGGGGTGAGTTCAAGTTGGCAATCTGGATTTCGGGATACTGCTTAAGTACTGTTTCGATTTTATCTACGTCTTCTTTTACCGCCAGCATTGCGCCGGTATCGTAGTTAGGATCTTCTGGTGCGGCCATTGCTCGGCCTCTAGCTTTAACTAAAGCGCAATAATCTGCGTCGCTTAAGGCTTGACTGGCCCACAGTGCCGTTAATTCTCCAAAACTATGTCCGGCAACAAAATCAGGTTTAAATCCGGCTTGTTGCAATATTTTGTAGTATCCTGCGCTCAACATTCCGATGGCTGGCTGGGCGTATTCGGTGCGTTGTAATGCCGCGATTTGAGCGTTTTTCTCGTTTTCGCCAAATACCGGGTGGGGAAAGACAATTTCCGAAAGCGGTTGCAAATGATCCTTGAGCAACAAACTATCCATGTAACCGTATAGTTGCCGCACTTGGGGGAAGTTCATTAATACTTCTTTGCCCATATTCAGATATTGCGAACCTTGTCCGGAGAACAACGCAACTACTTTTCCACTCAAATCCATACCTTCGGAACGGTAATGAATTCCGGTAGGATGTTCCCATTCGGTTGCCGACGGTTTGTTTTTCAGCAAGTCGATGCTTACTTTAAGTCTTTTACAAGCCTCGGATAAAGAGGATGCAACAAACCCGATTCTTGCGCTACATTGAGGAATTTCTTTAAACTTGCTCGCTTCTACCAGTTCGGAATAATGGTTATTTCCTGCGGTAGATTGCAACTTTTCTAAAGTCTGTTCGCAGGTTTTCAATAATTGAGTGCGATCGTCTTCAAACAACAGCACTTGAGCGGGTGCGCTATGCAAGCGATATGCACTATCGTGGTCGCTGTTATATTCTTCTAAGACTACATGATAATTGGTTCCACCAAAGCCAAAAGAGCTTACACCAGCACGTCTGGGGGCTTCCCCTTTAGCACGAATCCAGGGACGGGTTTCTGTATTTAAGTAAAAATTAGAATGGTTAATATTAAGTTTGGGATTGGGGGAGGATACGTTGATGGTGGGTGGTAATACCTTGTGATGCAGCGCCAAAGCTGTTTTAATCAAGCTAGCCGCACCAGCCGCAGCTTTGGTGTGTCCAATTTGCGATTTAACGCTACCCAATGCAATATGCTGTCCCTTGGAATTGTCTTGACTAAAATATTCTCTCAAGGAAGCAAACTCGGTGGGGTCGCCCGCCATAGTCCCGGTACCGTGGGCTTCGATTAAATCTACAGTTAAAGGATCGAAACCTGCATCTTCATAAGCGCGTTGCAAAGCTTTAAGCTGCCCTTCTTTACGGGGTGCGTAAATACTCTTAAATCTGCCGTCGCTAGAAGTACCAATACCCTTAATAACTGCATAGATTTTATCATTATCTCTTTCTGCATCCGACAAACGCTTGAGAACTATCATTCCCAAACCTTCACCTAACATCATCCCGTCGGATTTTGCATCAAAAGGTTTAACTTTGTCGCCAGGAGAAACCGCAGGTGTTTTACTAAAACTGATATATGCTGAAACCGAATTATCTGTATCAACACCTCCAGTAAGCATCATATCGCTGCGATGCTCTGCCAGTTCGGCGATCGCCATTTTTAAAGCAGCTAAAGAACTAGCACAAGCAGCATCCACCGTACAGTTCAGCCCGCCCAAGTTAAAGCGGTTGGCAATACGTCCAGAAATTACATTCGATAACATTCCAGGGAATGCATTCTCATCCCACTCAACGTAAGCACTTTGAATTTTTTCAATAATTTTTTGTGTATCTTCGTCAGATAAACCGCTGCTTTTTAAAGCTTTTTTCCATATAGGATACTGCAACCTCGAACTAAGCGGCACACCCAACTTCAAAGCCGCAGAGCCTAAGACAACTCCGACATTATCGCGGTTGAATTCGCGCTTCTCACTGTAGCCAGCATCTTCCAAAGCTTCCTTCGCAACTACCAAACTTAATAGTTGCGAAACATCCGTAACTTCTAAAATATTCGGCGGAATACCAAATTCCATCGGGTTGAAGTCAACGAAGGGAATAAATCCACCTTTATTACAATAAGTTTTATCTTCTTTTGTTCTAGGATTGCTATCGTAATAATCTTCTACATTCCAATGAGTATCGGGAATATCGGTTATGCAGTCTATTTCCGAAACAATATTCTGCCAATATTCCTGTATATTTCTAGCTTGAGGAAAAATGGATGCCATTCCAACAATGGCTATAGGATTATGTTGCAATTGCCTGTTAACTTTGTTCATTGACATAGAATCTTTTGAGGGCATTTTTTCTTTGTTGACCTTAATAAACCTCTTCACAGCCTTTTCGCAATTGTTAATTTGTTCTTCCAATTGCGCCAATGCCTTATCGATGGATTGAGCGGACATAAAACATAAAATGAATTTAGTATTGTTACTTGCCTTCAAGCGATTTAATCGGAACTGTAGCGACTATAAAATTCAGCTATAGCTACCACGAGTAAATAGATAGCATAGCTGCCCAATTAATTCCTTCATTGGATAATAAACCTGGATAAGTAAATTATAAATACTTTTTCTTTGGCAAAAATATCAGAAGAAACGCAACTCCGATTAATTTGTTGTTTTAAAAATGTTTAGATAATTTCCCCTACTTATACTTTCCAATATTTTATCCCCATTGCGCGTCTATCCCAGGTTAGAGGAAACAAACTAAATAACAGTTATTTCGTGACATTCGGGCAAAAGGTCAATTACATTATTGAAGCTAGAAAAATAATCTTCTAATGCCTTTGCAGCTTGCCCCGTGAATTCCATCCATTCTTGTGGATGGTTATTTGAAGACACTGTTTGCCATTCAAACAGGGCAGGTTTGGGAGTAGCTACTAAAACAGAAACGCTATTTTTATCGGAGCCGTTTTGATTATTAAACCTGACTGCGGCTATGTAATCCGTATTAATGACAACGTTCTGTATTTTAATAAATGCCATAGCTAATTAAAACGCCTTGGAAGATAATTTTATGAACTGTAAACAATAATGTTTGACAACTTAGTTACAAAATCACACCATCTAAAATATTAAAAACCATTTGATAAATACTTGACTCACCCGCACCAATTAAATAATGATTTTATCGTGATAAATCGACTAATCATGCCAACTAAGAAAACAGAGTAATTAGACTGGTTTTAATTTTTAATTATCCGTTACGAATGAACTAATCATTAAATATCTAAATACTTGAAATCATTAGAATTAATACCAACAGTAGCACAGCTTAAACAAAGCAGATAATACCGTTTTGAGCAATTTGGAAATAAATATAGATTTTTAAAACTGTTAATTAGAACGAAAATATTCCATTCGCTGTATCATAAAAAACTTCACATAGCTAAGGGTAATTCAACAAAAAGCCTGAGAAATATAAGCTTTTGTTGATTATGAAGTAGCTGTAAGTTTGTTGTAAAGGAATATCGGTAATTCCCAGATACATACAGTTTAAAATTGATTCTCAGATATATGTATATTTATTCAGGGGAACATAATAATTAAAAAAATATCCGTAATCATTAATGGTTAAAAATCAAGTTAATATATCAATTTAGAATATATCAATTTACATAAACAAAAATAGTTACTATTGAATCTTTTAAGTTTTACTAATTGTTTTAAATGAAGAATTGCCAATTTAGATACTTTGATTATTAGAAGAAAGAATAGATAAGAACTAAGCGAAATTAAGACATAGTTCGCTTTGAGCAGTATTAGGAATTGGGAATTGGGGATTGGGGATTGGTAATTGGTAATTGGTAATTGTCTGGCGGTTGAAACCGCTGCTACACAGCCGAAGTCCACCTCCGTGGACTAATAATTTCTTCAACCCGAAGGGGTTTTGTTTGTATAGCCGTGGTTTCAACCGCCAGGTATTTTTCATAATTTCTTCAACCCGGAGGGGTTTTGTTTGTGTAGCCGTGGTTTTAACCGCCAGGTATTTTCAACCCACATTTTCCCCCATCCCCCCATCTCAAAAATACAAATAATTAGAACGCGCTATCTTCTCAGGTTGTTTATCCATCCATCTTCCCCAACGGGATATTCCACTACGAATTGAATCTAAATTTTCGTCGCCGATGAAACAAACTCGGCGCATTTTTTCGCAAGCCATTAAAATTTCGCCGTTACCCATAAATGGTGCAATTACATAATTGTTTTGAGTTGTAAACATATTTATCAAATACTGTATTATCCCTTCCACATTGTCCAAATTTACTGGTATCTGTGGTTTGGATATTGCTTCTCGCGAAAAAATACCAACGTATATTTTGCCTAATAACAATTCGTACTGAAAATTCATCCGAGTAGTGCTGCAAAATTGATAAATATTGTTTTCCGAACGCAATACAGCTACAACAGAAGCTTCATCTACCAAATAATCGTGATTCCATACATCTGAAAAAGTGGCGATTGCCAAAGCAGCGTTTGAGGGTAAGAGTCGAATAAAGTCTTTTTGAGCAGTATCGCCGTAGTATACAAGATGGCGATTGCCTAAAGTCCATTTATCGCCAATTAATGAAGGCGACTCTTGATTAAAAATTAGCGAGTTGAGAATTTTTGGCTGTTCCACTCTTTGTTGTTCCTTCTTAGTTCCGGATTTGGCCTCAAGTTCTGCCATTGCGCTGTGAAAGGCTTGTAGCTGCAATTCTTCTTGTTGAGCGCGTAATTTTGCGGCAATTTTGGCTTCTCGCTCGGCTTCTTCGTAATTGCCTTTATTTTTCGCTACTTCGTAAGCTTTTAAAGCTTTTTCTGCTAAAATTCGTTCTTTTCTACCAGTTCTAGCAATCGAAAGCAAGGTAATTTTTTTGTCCGCGATGGGGGTTTTCTGAATGATTTTCTGAATTTTTGGGGCTATATCTCTGGCTATTTGCTTGTCATGCTGCCAACTGCGTTCGCTATAACCGGCCTGTTTTGCTAATTCTTGGGTGGTTTTGGGAGGTGGTGAAATAATTTCACCACCATTTTCTGAAGCTTTGAGAGTGTATTGATTATCTCCTGCTTTTGCTCTCATTCCTAATTTTACAAGAATTTTTTCTCGTTCTAATACCAGCCTGCCTCTTTCAAGGGGTTCTAGTTCATTACGAATTAAATTTTCGTCGATTTCGGCTAATCTGGCGTTTTCGTCGGAATCATAGGTAACTATATTACATTCAATTTGTTTATAACCCAGCAACATGAGGGCTGTTAAGCGATGCAATCCAGCAATCAAGTTAAAATTATGGTCTACCGTTATTGGATTAAGCAAGCCATTTAGCTCTATAGATTTTTTTAACTGCTCGACTTTTTCATCATTAATAGGACGACGATTGTTACCGTATTTGATTTTTTCTATCGATACTTTAGATATTCCAGACATAATAAAATACTTTCATAACGGTATACCGACTGATATTTGATTGATTGCGGGTATGTCTTTTAAATTGCTTTAAAATCTAATAAAATAATGTTATGTCATAAAACTGGTAATAGCTTGATGTAAACTAAATTCCTATAATAATCAAAATTTTGCGAAAGCCCGAACCCGATCAAATTATTCCTCTTATATTGCATTAAATCAATCTACTTGATAGCAAAAATATCATAGCTAAAACTAAACTTTATAAATTAAAGTATTGAGATAAGCATTTTGACAGTTAAAGCTTATGGACGTTATGTCAGGGCTTTTTGCTCCCTTATGTGTCGAACTTAAATAATTAAATTTTTAGAATGTATTTGTTGCCACCAAAATACTGTAAAAAATATTGATAGTATTACTATATGGCTAAATTTAATACCAATATGTTCCAACAAATCAGGGCAATTAAATACTACAAACTTATTTTTAATAATATTGCTACATAAGCTTTTGAGCATTTACAATCTAAAATGAAACGTGAAGCATTTAAGCATTAATTCGATTAGTTAAGTACCGTATTATTTGCAGAGAGAAACATATGTATGTAAGAAAAAATATGCCTCTTCAGCAGCTTGACAATATCAAACTTATTTGACATACTTAAAGACAAGTTTTTTCGAGTTATTCACGCTTGCGCTTCATTTCTATTTAGCTGTAATTAAAATTTGCTTTTTGTGAAGAGTGTTACTGCTATTTCCTAGAACAATACCTTATTAATAATATAGAATAAAAATTAGTAAATCGAAACGCCCTTTATTGATTAATTTTTGACTACAGAATATTAGCAATCGATGAAATATTATAGATTAAAGATGAGAGGTTAAATTTTAGACCAATCTATTTGAGATTTGAGATTAAACCTCCACAAGAGACACAGGTTGACGAGGTAGCTAAATTTGCCCCGGTTTGTTTTTTAAAGCAAAAAAGCAAAAAAGCAAAAAAGTAAAGGATAATTCAAAATTCCTGCATCATGTTAGGTAAGATTGAATGTTCCATACACATTTTTAATTATTTATGCACTCGGTTACTAGTAGTCTACCTGCGGGAGCTTTAATCAAATTGTTTCTCTAATGCCTACTTCCTACCTTCACCAGGTGCAATAAAAGAGTTCGTTGAGTACCGGCGTTGAGTACTTAAAATAATTAGAAAATTTTTCAGCACATTATTATCTGCTGTCTTTGCGTAAAATCCGTCTTTGTATTAATAACGGGTTTTCAGGCAGAGTAAATCGGCTTTCTTAAGTAACGATTATAAAATCATCACCGTAATACAAAACTTGGCTCTTCACAACTGGAATCAAAATATGTCAGCAGATAAGGAAAGGGAGTTTGTTGAAAAAGCCCCCCCAAGGTGGCGATTAATTTTAGCGACTTCCATTGCTTTAGCTACAGCGATCGTTAGTTTCTACAGCTATATACGATTTCGCCCTAGCGTTCAAACTGAATCTCCTACCCCTGTAAATACAACTCCTGCGAGGGTAGCAATCACAGCTTTGGGGCGTATAGAACCCGAAGATAAGGTAATTCAACTATCGGCTCCTAATTCAGCCACTGGAGCGCGGGTAGAGAAACTATTTGTAAATCAAGGAAGTAAAGTCAAAGCCGAACAAGTAGTAGCATTGCTTGACGGTTACGAGAAAGCTACAGTCAACGTACAACAAGCTTTAGATAAAGTCAGAGTTGCTCAAGCGAAGTTAGCTCAAGTAGAAGCTGGAGCAAAAACAGGAGACATCGACGCCGCGAGAGCAGCAGTTGCCAGATTACAGTCTCAACTAGAAGGAGAAATTGCTACGGGGAATGCTACTGTTGCACGGTTGCAAGCAGAGTTAGATAATGCTCAAACTGAATATAATCGCTACCAAAAGCTGTATCAACAGGGAGCGGTTTCGGCTTCTATAGCAGATAGTAAACGTCTGCTTGTTACCACATTGCAGCAGCAACTTAATGAAGCTCAAGCAGCCCTCAATCGTAGTGTTAATACTCTGCAAGATCAAATCAGAGAAGCTAAAGCTAAATTAAACAGCGTTCGAGAAGTTCGTCCCCAAGATATTCAACTGGCACAAGCTGAAGTTAAAAGTGCAACATCTGCTGTAGAACAAGCCAAAGCAGAACAAGAATTAACCGTTCTCAAATCTCCTATTACCGGCACAGTATTAAAAATTAATACTAAACCGGGGGAAATGGTTTCCTCCGAAGGAATAATGGAGATAGGTAAAACAAATCAGATGTATGTGATCGCTGAAGTTTATCAAACAGATATTCAGAAAGTGCGTCTAGGGCAAAAAGCGATCATTAGCAGTACAGCATTACCTCGGGAATTAAAAGGAACCGTTAGCGAGATTGGGTTATTAGTTGATAGACAAAAAATTCTCAATATTAATCCAGGAGCAGACACCGACAGAAGAATTGTAGAAGTAAAAATTCGTATTGACGAACTAGAAGACAACAAAGTAATTATGGGTTTAACAAATTTGCAGGTAGATGTGGCCATTCAAATTTAATTCAGAATGAATTTGAAGGATGAAACAAGGTCCTGAATCGTACTTTTTATACCGATTGATTAGTAGTAGAAGAGGGAATAGGCAACAGGCAACACAAGAAAGAGATGGTTTTTATCTGCGGACAATAATAGGTATATAAACTACTAGTCTACCAAGGGAACTATGTAGGGTTAATAATGAGAAATTTTTTTCTACCCCCTCTTCCCCCTCCCTGTCTTCACCCGGCAATTTTGGGTTGATAGACTACTACCTTCATCCTTCATACTTCATTATTTATACTTGATTCATTCCAATTTTAATACTCGATAATCATGGCTTCAAAAATCCCGATCGCATGGTTACAGCTAATTAGAAACAAGCTTCGTTCTTGTATAGCTGTGGCTGGTATCGCTTTTATTGTTATGCTGATGTTTATGCAACTTGGATTTCAAGATGCTCTTTACAGCAGTGCAACTCAGGTACATCGCAGTCTCCAAGGAGACTTATTTTTAGTTAGTTCTCAATATAAAGCATTAACCGCAACCCAAAGCTTTTCTCGGACTCGTTTATATCAAGCTTTAGGATTTGACGGTGTAGAATCGGTTACTCCTATTTATTTAGGATTTGCTAAATTTAAAAATCCCGATAATGGTGAAAAATACTCAATATACGTAATGGGCTTTGAACCTAGTAAAGCCATCATTAACTTACCAGGAATCAAAGAAAATCTAGATAAATTGAAATTATCCGATGTAGTATTATTTGATAAAGATTCTCGACCGGAATTTGGGGATGTTGCTATACGGTTTCAACGGGGAGAATCCCAACCAAGTATCGAAATATTTCCCTTTGATTCATTAGCAGGATTAAGACTTAGAGTAGGTGGATTATTTAGCTTAGGTCCTTCCTTTGGGGTCGATGGAAACTTAATTGTTAGCGATACAACATTTCTGCGAATATTTCAGAATGCTAGACCTACTGACAAAATAGATGTAGGAGCGATCGCTCTTAAACCGGGAGTAGATACCGCAAAAATTACACAACAATTAAGAGAAAAATTACCCAACGATGTCTTGATATTTACCCACGAAGAATTTGTTAACTTTGAAAAAGAATACTGGGCTAATAGAACACCAATTGGTTTTATTTTAAATCTGATGCTAACAATGGGTTCTGTTGTTGGTATAGTTATCGTTTATCAAATACTATTTAGCAACATTGCCAGTCAATTAGTAGCATATGCAACTTTAAAAGCCATAGGTTATGCCAATAATTATTTATTAAGAGTAGTTTTTAAACAAGCTTTCATTTTAGCAGTACTAGGTTATATCCCAGGTTGGATTACCTCCAAATACCTGTATGAATTCGCAATGAAAGCCACAAAACTACCCATAAGTATGAGTTTCAACAATGCATTAATAGTTTTAATTGCAACAGCATTAATGTGTATGACTTCCGGTGCATTAACCATAAATCAACTCCGCTCCGCAGATCCGGCAGACATTTTTTAGAATTGGTAATTGGTAATTGGGAATTGGGAATTGGGAATTGGGCATGGGGCATGGGAAGTTAGGAATTAGAAGTTAGTATTTTTTAACCTATTACCCATTACTAAAAATATTCAAATAAACATATAAGTGAAAAAGTATGAACCTTACAGACAAAACTTTACTGATCACCGGAATTGGTGAATTTATTGGTTTACGTGCGGCCGAAATAGCTATAGCAAAAGGCTTAAAAGTCCGTGGATTAGAAAAAAATCCCGATTTAGCTAAAAAAGCTCAAAAATTGGGTGCTGAAGTTATTCTCGGCAGTGTTACCGATTCATCTATTGCTCAAAAAGCTTGTCAGGATGTGGATATAGTTTTACATACTGAAGAAATGGCAAAAGAAGGAGGTTCAACTAAAGAATTTGCCCAAGTAAATATTGACGGAACCATAAATATTGGTAAAGCTGCTCGCGATGCTGGTATCAAAACTTTTGTTCATCTTTCTACTGCTTTGGTTTATGGTTTTGATTACAAGAATGGTGTTACAGAGAACGAACAACTTGTAAAAGAAAAAAATCCTTATTGTCAAACAAAAATAGAAGCAGAAAAAGCTTTACAGCAACTAAATAGTTTGCAAGATTTTGGTATTATTATCATCCGTGCAGGAGATGTTTACGGACCGGGTTCTATTCCTTGGACGGTGCGCCCGATATCGTTTATGGAGCAAAAGTTATTTGCTTATACAAACGAAGGAAAGGTAATTAACCATGTATATGTAGATAATTTAATTGATGCCATTTTTCTAGCGATAGAAAAAGAGCAACATGGTGAAATATTTAATATTACCGACGGAAAAGAAACTTCTCCCCAAGAATATTTTACTCGTTTAGCAGAAACAGCAGGATGTTCGGCACCTTCATCTTTAGGAAAAGAAGAAATCCGAATATTTTTAAAATTGCGCTGTCAAGGGCAAAAACTTTTACGCAAACAGCCAGATATTTATCCCGAAGCTGTAGATTTTATGAGCCGCCCTTATGCTTTTTCTATTGATAAAGCACGTAGAATCTTGAATTACAAGCCAGCTATTTCTTTAGATGAAGGAATGAGTCGCATTAAAGAATCGCGCTCATAATTAAGAGTGATGAGTGGGGAGTGGGGGAGATGGGGAGAATTTCTAACTCTTGATTCTTAACTCTTAACTCCTAACTCCTAACTCCTAACAACTATCAACTATCAACTAAAATAATGAAAAAATATTTTTTGTGTTGCTTGTTATCGACTTTAGCAAGTATTGGATTAGTTATTAAAGCTAATGCTGTAGAAGATTCGGCGAATTTGACTATTGCGATAAAAGGTATAAAAAACCAAAAAGGTCAGGTTTGTCTGAGAATCTATGAAAGCGAAAGCGGATTTCCTCTTGGTAATAGCAGCGAACTGAAAAGCCAATGCATGAAAATTACTGGTAATTCACTCAAACAAGAATTTGCAGGTTTAAAAAAAGGTACTTATGCTATTGCGGTTGTTGATGACCAAAATGGTAATAACAAACTTGATAGAGATTTTTTTGGTATCCCTGAAGAAGGGTTTGGTATTTCTAATAATCCTACCGTATCGATAAAAACAGGAACTCCGAAGTTTGAAAAAGCAAGTTTTTCATTAATACAAAATCAAACTATTGAGATTGATATGAAATATTCTCTCGATCCTTAAACCTAAATTATGGATAAACAAGCTTTAGGTATGGCGATTTTTATGGGACTATATGTTCCATTATTCACGGGACTTTCTGTGACAATACACCGTTTTGCGCGACGAAAACCTTACTCTAGCAACGAAATTATTATTGTCCATCGTCAATTTGAAAACCAATCTTTTGACAGTATAAACCAAAATTCCATTTTTAAGCTGGATAAATCCCATAGTTTACCTTCTTCAAAAAATGTCTCGGAGATTAAAACGCTCTCATTTTATAAGTTTTTACCTCCAGCCTATATAAGAGACAATCACTTATTGCAGAATTTCGATTTAAACAAAATTGGGATCGATGATTCACAACTAAATCTGCAAAAAGTCTCACCACGAGATGATTGAATTTTAGATTTTGGATTTTGGATTTTGGATTTTTTGTACATTGTCTCTAAAAATTTGAAAAACTTAACTCCGCTTTTCTAAAAAGCGTTTAACGTGTTTTTCAAACAAATGGGAATCGAAGTTATAAATCTTTAATAGCCATCTACTGAATTAAATCTAAAATATGAAATCTAAAATGCAAAATCTTGTTAGCTTTTCTCAATTGTGTAAAGGTTTGTATAAATGAAATTTTGGGCGATCGCACTGCTGCAAACTTTGCTAGGTTGGCTGGTAATTCAGATAACTTTAACGCTTATCTTTGTTTATTATCTGCGTTCAAATAGCATCGAGTTACTCTCTGACAACCAACTTCCTAAGACAGCAGTTATTCTATGCTTGCGAGGGGCAGATCCTTTTCTCTCCAACTGTTTAAAAGCTTTATTAGAGCAAGACTACCCTCAATACGATTTAAAAATTATTGTTGATAGTCAGGAAGATCCAGCATGGCAAGTAGCTCGCGATACTGTTGCTGAGTGTAATGCTACCAACGTTCAAATCAGTCCTTTAAAGATAGCTAGTACCGTCTGTAGTTTGAAATGTAGTTCCTTAATACAAGCTGTCTCTGAATTAGATAGTTCTTACAAGGTAGTTGCTTTAGTAGATGCAGATGCTGTAGTTCATCCTACTTGGTTGCGCGAATTAGTTACACCTCTAATGCATCCAAAAGTAGGAGCAACTACAGGCAACCGCTGGTATCTATCACAAGGCACTTACTGGGGAACTTTAATCAGATATATATGGAATATCTCGGCAGTGATACAAATGTATTTGTACGGTATCTGTTGGGGAGGAACTTTAGCGATTAAAACACAAGTGATTCACGAAACCGGAATGCTTGAAAGATGGGCAAGGGGTTTAAGCGAAGATACGATGCTTAAAGGCATCCTCGCCAAACACGATTTAAAAGTAAAATTTGTGCCTTCTTTGTTAATACTTAATCGCGAAGAATGTACTTTAGGAAACTTAATGAATTGGATGAAACGCCAATTATTAATTTCTCGACTATATCATTCTCAATGGTGGATGGTAGTTATGGAAGCGGTGTTTTCCACACTGTTACCAAATTTGATATTTGTGCTATTTTTGGTGAATATATTATTAGCTAAATGGGATGTTTCGCTAATTCTATTTACTTGCTATAGCCTATACATATTCTGTTTAGTTTTGATAACAACTGTTTTAGAAATAGAAGTCAGAAAAGTAATAAGCTATCGATGGTTGATGCCAAACATCTCATTTGGAACATTAATCAAAAAGCTGATAGAAATTCCTTTAACGCATTGGTTCTATGGATACGCTTTAATGTCATCAATGTGGATATCAAAAGTCTATTGGCGTAAGATAGTCTACCGGATCAAAAGTCCCTTTAATATTCAGTTAACCAAATATCATCCCTATCAATCAGATAACCAACCAGTCGATAATCAAGTTTCTCTTTAGGGAAATGGTGATAAGGGAGTAGGGAATGGGGAGTAGGCAGTAGAGGTAAAGATTTGAGACTTATTTACTTATACTTATCTAAAATCCAAAATTCCCTACTTAAAAAATCATTCTGTAACTAACTATAGGATTACGGGAGCAGAATTTGAAGAAGTCTTAGTAAATTTTCTGTTCCCCATTCCCTGTTCCCCGTTCCCTATTTCCTAATCTCTACATTCAGAAATCAAAACGGATTCCTATATATTTAATCATGTTAAAACAACCTCTTCGTGTTGCGATCGCCACTGGATTATATGCCCCATTTTTGACAGGAGTTTCTGTTGCAGTACATCAGCGAGTAAAATGGTTTTTGCAGCAAGGGCATGAAGTATTTCTGATTCATCCCCAAATTAACAATCGGTATCCTCCTAATGTTGGTAAACGTCCGATGGCTGGATTAGATGAACTACAGCAGTTTCCAAATTTTAGTTCATTTGCATTTCCGACACAGCCATTAATATTTTATAAATCTCTTCCTCAACCATTAAGCTATCGACATTGGAACGATACTAAATTATTAGAAAATTTTAATCCCGATGTTGTATTAGTAGAAGAAGCAGCGCAAATGAGGGGGCTGTATTCGCTTTTTTTACAAGGTTATGGTCGTCCTGTTGCAGTTGAATATGCTAAAAAGACCGGCACTCCAACAATCTCTTTATTTCATACCGATATCGTTGCCTATATCCAATATTATTTAGGCAATCAATTATTCAATTTGATTCGTCCTATTATTCCCAACTTAATTAAACAATTTAGCGAGTCTTACAGCCTCAGTCTATTTTCTTCAAAAGAACAACTCGCTAAATATTTAGAAATGAAATGTCAGCACAGCGAATATTTTCCCTACCAAGGAGTTAATTGCGATAAATTCAACCCCGAAAACATTAATTATAATCCTATTCCTAACGACAATAGACCAACTTTATTATTCGTAGGACGCATTACAGCCGAAAAAAATGTCAATCAATTATTAGATATATATCCGATAGTTGCTAAGAAAATTAAAGACGTTCACTTAGTAATTATTGGTAGCGGCCCCATAGAAGAACAAATTAAACAACGCGCTCAAGAATTTGGTTCTGGTGTAACAGTTTGGGGTGAATCTCATGGAGAAGAACTTTTAGGATGGTTTGCTCGTGCAGAGGTATTTGTTAATCCTTCCATCACCGAAAACTTCTGCACCACAAACAACGAAGCTTTAGCTTCTGGTACTCCCGTAGTTGCTGCGGTTGCACCTTCCACAGCAGAACAAGTTACACCAGGTAGCAACGGCTTTTTAGCAGAACCAAATAATCCAGAAGATTTTGCCGATAAAATCATTCAAATTCTCGAAAACCCTGAATTAAAACAGCAAATGAGTGCAAATGCTCGCCCTTCAATTTTAGAATTTGATTGGTCAGCTTGTATGGAAAAATTTGAGTTGAAGCTTTATCAAGTTGTTGCAGAATCGCAGAATAAATTGACGGGTGTTGGTTTGTAATTAAACGTTTTTCGTTATGCCATATTAGCCCTCACCCTCGAAGGGTGGGGCTACAATTACGAAGCCCACCTGCGTGGGCTAAAAAGAGTTTCACAAAAAGCCCCCCTTAAAAAAGGGGGGTTGGGGGGATCTTAACGTGTGGAATCCTAATTTATAAGCTACGACATAATATAAAAAGTATCTAATTTAGTTTGTAGGTTGGGTTAGGCGCACTCCGGAATAATTGTTTGTAATTAGAAATGAATGTCGCGCCGTAACCCAACATCTTTTTGAGCAAAATTCTACTAGTTAAACCTATTCATTTTTAGAATTTACGTAACTAGCATATTGCAATTTTAGCCCCATTCTTTTAGAGTGCGGGCGATTAAGTTTAAAATATATACCTATAATCCCGCACTTCTTAAACCAGTAGCATCTACCATCATGACGCAAACACTTTCTACAAAAAACGCGAATAAGCTACAGCTATCACCCTTAAATATACCTAAGCGTTTGCTTCTCGGTCCCGGCCCTTCAAACATTCATCCCGACATACTCAAAGCGATGAATACTCCTCCCGTCGGGCATCTCGATCCGGCTTTTTTAACGCTTATGGATGAGATTCAATCGCTGTTACGCTATGTATGGCAAACGGAAAACCAACTCACAATAGCAGTTAGCGGTACGGGAAGCGCGGCAATGGAAGCCACAATTGCCAATTCTGTAGAACCCGGTGATGTAGTATTAGTTGGTGTCGTCGGATACTTCGGAAACCGTTTAGTTGATATGGCAGGACGTTACGGTGCAGACGTGCGAACCATTACCAAACCTTGGGGACAGGTATTTTCGTTAGATGAATTGCAAAGCGCGATCGCAACTCATCGTCCCACAATAGTAGCGTTGGTTCATGCAGAAACTTCTACCGGGGCACGTCAACCGTTAGAAGGAGTCAGCGAACTATGTCGCGAACATGGTAGTTTGCTGCTGGTGGATTCAGTCACAAGCATGGGTGGTGTACCTTTGTATTTAGATGAATGGGGAGTCGATTTAGCTTATAGCTGTAGTCAAAAAGGCTTGGGTTGTCCTCCCGGAGCTTCACCGTTTACCATGAGTCCCCGTGCAGTAGAAAAATTGCAAAAGCGTCAAACCAAGGTTGCAAACTGGTACTTGGACATGAACCTGTTAAGCAAATATTGGGGTAAAGAACGCACATATCATCATACAGCCCCGATCAATTTATATTATGCTTTGCGGGAATCCCTACGTTTAATTGCAGAAGAAGGGGTAGAAAATAGTTGGGAAAGGCATCAAAAAAATGCAGAATATTTATGGCAAGGTTTAGAAGATTTAGGAATGACTTTGCACGTTGAGAAACAGTACAGACTACCAACCCTGACAACTGTTCGTATTCCCGAAGGCATTGATGGTAAAACAGTTGCAAGAGAAATGCTACTAGAAGACAACCTTGAAGTTGGAGGTGGGCTTGGCGAATTAGGTGGCAAAGTTTGGCGCATCGGATTAATGGGTTACAACAGCCGCAAAGAAAATGTAGACAGACTTTTGGAAGTATTGAAGAAGAAAATTAAAAAAGTTTAAAGGTTAGAGGTTAAAGGTCAAAGGTTAGGAGTTAAGAGTTAGGATAGAGACGTAGCACTGCTACGTCTTTTAGGAGTTAGGAGTTAGGAATTCTCCCCATCTCCTTGTCCCCCCATCTCCCCATCCCTTTCCCACGCGAGTAGAAGAAACCCCCACATTTAGGTACGGTTTAACTGACTGCCTCTGGATTAAATAACTGTTACATTTGTTTATGTAAGTTGAAACAAACCTCACAAATAAAATACCGTGAATAATATAGACCAGCGCAATCCAGAATTTTTTGATAATCAAACAACAGGTGGTAATTCCTTGTTGTATTACATTAAAACAATGAGTCCTGAAACGATTTCTCAACTTTCTCGACCTGGTTCTTCCGAAGTTTCAGAAGCAATTGAACGTACCATCGTAGCTATGTTAGGTGGTTTGCCTTCTGATGATTTTAACGTAATGATTAGTACTAATCGTGAAAACTTAGGAAAACTTTTAGCTTCTGCGATGCTTAATGGTTATCTATTGCGTAATGCCGAACAGCGTATGGCATTTGAAAATTCTTTACAATCGTTAGAAGCCAGTTCCCCAGATAATGATTGAAACAATTAATCTACTCGATAAATTAAGCCCTAGTCCCCCGACTGGGGTTTTTTATTGTATTTTAGTTAAAGGGGAACGGGGAATTGGGCATTGGGCATTGGGCATTGGGCATTGTAAGCCAATTGCTTATTACCTATCCTGAATAATCATTTTATAAATCAAAACATATACCTAAAATAAAATAAAGTAAAGAATATTGTAATCTTAAGGAAATGCTCTTGATATTGAAGTAATAAGAATTAGGCATTATTTACTAATGTTAAATATTTTCGCAATTACCAATTACCAATTCCCAATGCCCAATTCCCTACTCCCTGTTCCCTCATGATCTACAAACGACTTTTACTGATATTTAGCTTGATGTTAAGTGGTATTGGTATTGCTACATTTTTCGTTTGGCAACAAGCGATGCAGTTACCTTCCTGGTATGTTCAATCCTCATCAAAGGAAAATGTAATTTCTTCCACTAAGCAAGTTAAGAAATCAATAAATCCTGAAGATGTATTGCGTAAAGTTTCAGATAATTTGACAGCCACAACTATAGGAGAAGTAGAACTTGATGCAGAAGAAGTCAATTCCTTGATTACTTCTTCGATTGGAAAAAGAGGAAATACTAAACAATTAGCGACTGCTATTAAAGGTACAAATACTAAAATTGAAAACGGTAAAATATCTGTAGGTGCCGTTGTTGAAACTGCATCTATTCCCGTACAAGAATTATCTGCACGAAAAGAAACCAAAATTATTCAATTATTACAACGTTTACCGGGCAAACAGAAACAAGTTTATATTGGAATTGAAGGAAAACCCAGCATTCGCAACCAGAAATTTAGCTTTGATGACGCTACTCGCGTTTCTCTAGGTTATGTTAGCTTTCCGATTGCTGAAGTTTCGCAAAATATAGGTATCCCCCAAGATAGTATTAATCAACTTCTTTCCCAAGAACTTAAAAAGCTGCCAATTAAACTTGAAAGTATAAATATTCAAGATGAGCGTCTTGTAATTCGTGGATCTAGGAATCAGTGAGCAGTGAGCAGTTAGCAGTTATCAGTTATCAGTTATTATTTTTTCCAGGGTAATTTAGTTCCCATTTCTGTTAGCGCTGAGAATATGAGATAGATAATTAATAGAGATACGCTGAGAATAAAAATAATTACTTCTTTGTCCATTTATTTGTTAATTCGTTTATTCATCCACTTATTTTAAAGGTTATTTGATCGCTTTTATGCTCAGGTTTCATGAAAAAGTTGATAAAGCCGACTTCTTGCAGCATACTTAACAACCGTCTTGACATAAATTCCCCCACGATTATACAAATTGAGGACTTACGCAGCAATAACGGAAGTATCGTGTTCCACACATTTTAGATCCCCCTAACCCCCCTTAAAAAAAGGGGGGCGCTATTAAGTCCTAAAATTATTTAAAATTCACATCTTGCTCCATTATCGCTAGGCACAAATATCCGCCTTGTAAGCCGGAGGCTTTCTCGCAGAGAAATCAAAATCATCGGCTAATATACAAAGTACGTTAAAACGCACTCTATACCTTGCCCAGTCTGATTTATCAGACTTTATATTTGAGCCTGGGAATTTATTCCAAGGCGATTGTTGAGAAAGATCCATTCCGGTAAATTAAAATGAACTGCAAATTATCGACGGTTGTGAGGCGATCGACATTGGAATTTCAGCAGTAATTTTACAGATATAGTTTGTTATTTACCCGTACCAATGTTAGCGCTGCGTACTTTGAAATCTGAAGTAGCAGCAGGTATTCCATCATCGATAATCAATCAAGTTGCTCCCATCCGATTCTGACTGACTGGTTGACGAATGGAAGTTGGGGAGTAATTCAGTTAGCAGTTACCAGTTACCAGTTGTAGTGGGAGCATCTATTTTTTATTTGAATTCCCCGGAATGCACCTCTAATTCAACACCGCCTTGGAATAAATTCCCAGGCTTATAAACAAAGTCGTCTTAAGACGACTGGGCATTGTAAGAAGTGCTTTTTAACTCAAATCTTGCACATCCAACCTAAAAAGACGATTTAATTATCCGGATAGCTTGACATAAATTGTCTTTTATCCATCCACAATAATAAGCATATTTACATAGAAAATTGTTTAAAACAAATCTTCTATAAATATTAGAAAATCCTCACGATACTAATATTGATAGGTACTTTGCGAGTAAAATATTTATGAATAAAACTTTAAAATTACTATAAACCGCTCCAGATATGTATTATTAAAGACCTTTAATAAAAATAAGATGTAAATACCAAACCGAAGGCTCTGTTAAAAATGGTAAAAATTTGTTAAGAATGGTGACAGGACTGTTAACGGGAGTAACCTTCATATTATGGATAATAAAACTGGGACTAAACCACCACATCACGTAGTTATCGTTGGTGGGGGTTTTGGAGGATTGTATACAGCAAAAGCACTAAATAGCAAAGATATAAACGTAACTTTAATAGATAAAAGAAATTTCCACTTGTTTCAACCGCTTCTGTATCAGGTAGCTACTGGTACTTTATCACCCGCTGATATTTCATCACCATTGCGATCGGTGCTTAAAAAAAGCAAAAATACCAAAGTGCTGTTAGGGGAAGTTAGCGACATCGATCCAGAGCAGCAAAATGTGGTGATGAGGGGTGAAGAAATCCCTTATGACAGCTTAATTATTGCTACAGGTGCCAAGCATTCGTATTTTGGGAAGGATGAGTGGGAACAATTCGCACCTGGTTTAAAAACTGTAGAAGATGCGATTGAAATGCGTCGCCGTATATTTATGGCATTTGAGGCAGCAGAGCAAGAAAAAGATGAAGAAAAACGTCGTGCTTTGTTGACCTTTGTGGTGGTTGGTGGTGGCCCGACTGGTGTAGAATTAGCTGGTGCGATCGCCGAGTTAGCTTACGGTATTCTCAAGGAAGATTTTCGCAACATCGATACTCACGAAACGCAGGTATTGCTTTTGGAAGGTATGGATCGAATTTTACCACCTTTTGCACCAGAATTATCTGCAAAAGCTCAAAAATCTTTGGAAGATTTGGGTGTTACTGTAGTCACAAAAACTTTGGTAACGGATATCGAAGGAGATATAGTTACCGTTAAGCAAGGTGACGAAATCAATAAGTTTGGAGCCAACACGGTATTATGGGCAGCAGGTGTAAAAGCTTCACCTTTGGGTAAAACAATAGCAGAAAAAACTGGTGCAGAATGCGATCGAGCCGGAAGAGTAATCGTCGAACCAGATTTAAGTTTAAAGGGATATCCAAATATACGTGTAATTGGCGATTTAGCACATTTCGCTCACCAAACGGGCAAACCATTACCCGGTGTTGCACCAGTTGCAATGCAGGAAGCGCAGTATGTAGCAAAGTCTATTAAACAACAGATAAAAGGCAATTCTTTACCGGCATTTAACTACGTTGATTATGGTAGTTTAGCGGTAATCGGACAACATTCTGCTGTTGTAGATTTAGGCTTTATGAAACTTACAGGTTTCATAGCTTGGCTATTTTGGTCATTAATTCACATTCATTATTTAGTTGAATTTGATAATAAACTTGTAGTGATGATTCAGTGGATTTGGAACTATTTCACCCGCAATCGTGGAGCAAGATTAATTACAACAACAGACTTACCAGCACCCGTTGAAGTTAATAGCAAGATAGATTATTATCCGCCAGTTAATGATAAAAAAGCTGTTAAAGTTTAGGGAATTGGGAATAGGGCATGGGGAATAGTTAAGAGTTAGGAGTTAGGAGTTAATAGTAATATTTATCCCATCTCTCCTTTTCCCCTTGTCTCCCCCTCTACCCCTTCTTCCCCATCACTCCAACGGTATCGTCACAATAAAAGTAGTTCCCACACCTTCTTTACTAATTAAACTAATTTCTCCTTGATGCAATTCTACATATTGTTTGACAATTGATAATCCTAAACCATGCCCTGGTATTTGCCCGACATTGCTAGCTCTTTGAAAAGAAGCAAATAAATTATCTTGTTCTATATCGGGAATACCGATACCTTTATCTTGAATGCGGAAAATAGCTTCTCCTTGTAAGCAGAATAAATCAAACCGTATTTCTCCACCTTGGGGTGAATATTTAATTGCATTAGATAGCAAGTTAGTAAAAATGTGTCGGAGTAGCTTTTCGTCTAAACGAGGTAAACTAATATCCGCAGGTGCGCTATTTTCTTCCTGTTGAATGCAGCATCCTTGAATTTTGAAAATAATTTGATGTTTTTCTGTTGCTATCAGCTTGATTTCTGCTACTAAATCCTGACAAAATTTTTCTAATTCTAAAGGTGCGGGATTAAATTGAGTTTTATGAACTTCTGCTTTACCAACTAACAATACATCACTCAATAATTGATTGAGATTTTTAACAGCGTTTTGTATATGATATAAATATTCGTCTTTTTTATTATCCGTTATTTCCTGGCTGTGATTTGCGAGTAATTCAGTCGAATTTAAAATTGTACTTAATGGATTGCGAAATTCATGACTTACCATTGAAACGAAACGAGATTTTAATTCTCTCATCTCTTTCTCTTTTTGCAATTCATCTCGCATCACAGTTTCTTTTTGATGCTTGCTCAAAGCTATCTCAATGGTAGTAATTAACTGAGTTTCTTCAAAAGGTTTGAGTACGTAACCAAAAGGTTGGGTTAGCTGGGCTTTTTTTATAGTACTTTCATCGGAATGAGCGGTGAGAAAAATTACCGGAATATTAAAAGTATTCATAATTATTTCGGCAGCTTCGATTCCATTCATCTCACCTTTAAGCATCATATCCATTAAAACTAAATCTGGTTGCAATTCTTCGACTTGGGTAATTGCTTTTTCCCCATAAGCGATAACAGCGGGGACGATATAACCCGAAGTTTCCAAACAATATTTTATGTCGCAAGCAATAATTCTTTCGTCTTCTACAACTAATATTTTGTCTTTCATTTTTATATTATGTATTACTGTTATCGGTAAATGTAATTCTAAATGAAGTACCAATTTTGGAACTATATACTATTGTCCCCTCTAATTGCTCGACTAAATTCCAGACTAGTTCTAAACCGAGGGATTGTTTTTTTAATGAATCAATATTTTCTCGTACTCCCACACCATTATCGCTAACTGATAATGAGTATTTACCAGTTTGCGAAGTTATAAATTCTACATATATTTCTCCTTCCTCACTATTTTTAAAAGCGTGCTTCATTGAATTGGAAATAAGCTCGTTGATAATTAAACCACAAGTAATTGCCGTATCAATTTTCAAAATTAGTTTTTCTATATTAGTATTTAGCTTAATACTTGTAATGTTATAACAGCTAATCAAATTATTTGTTAGCTTACGAATATACTCAGAAAATTCTATTTTTTCTACATTGTTAGTTTGATATAAATTTTCGTGAATCAAAGCCATTGCTCGGACGCGATTCTGACTATCCTTAAAAAATTCTAATGCTTGTTTATCTTTGATATATCCAGACTGTAACCGTAACAAACTAGAAATTATCTGTAAGTTATTTTTAACGCGATGATGAATTTCTTTGAGCAATACTTCTTTCTCTTTTAAAGAAGATTTTAATTTATTTTCTACCTGCTTGCGAACTGTAATGTCGGTACTTGAGCCAGCCATAAAAGCCGGTAAACCATCTTCATCGCGAATTACAGTACCGCGAGTTAAAAACGCATAAGCATCTCTATTTTTGTGCAGCATTCGGTGTTCTATTTCGTATTTAGGGATTAACTCTTCTAAATAGGCATTAATTTCAGCTTTTACTAAACCCACATCCTCAGAATGCACAAATCGCAACCAGTTGCTAAAATGATTGGCTATTTCTTCATCTTTGTAGCCAAGCATTGCTTTCAAATTAGAATCTATATAAACTTCATTGGTTTGAATATTCCATTCCCAAACTCCCACTTTTCCCGCACTTATAGCTCGTGCGTATCTTTCTTCACTTACCCTTAAAGCTTGCTCTACTCGCTTGCGTCCTAGAACATTTCCTAATATTTCTGCTACTATTTTAAGTAAGAAAATGCTATTTTCCGTCCACATAGTAGTACTTAAAGATTCAAAACCTAAGAAACCGATTAAATTTCCACTACAAGCGATTGGTAAAATAATCAGAGATTTTATATCTTGAGTTTTAAAAACTTGTTTTTCAACTATTTTTTGTAAAAGTAAATTCTGTATATCCTGTAACTGTAAAATTTCACCACAGTGAAGCTTTTCTATAAGCAAAGTCAAATCTTCAACGTAGATATCTTTTAACTCGTTGATACGAAATGGAATTCCCGAAGCACACCATTCATGGGTGCTATTAAACTTTTGTGAATCTTCCGTTAATAAAAATACATAACTGCGATCGACACCTGCAAATTCACCAATAGTTTGTAGTGCTTTATTGATACCGTTATCTATTTGATTTGCAGCAAGATTAATAAAATCAGCCGATATATTAGTAATTAGCTTTTCAAAATCGACTCGAAAACGAAGTTCTTTTTCAATACGCTCTCTTTCGATAATTTCTTGTCGCAAGCGCGAGTTTGTGTTTATTAATTCATAAGTACGTTCTTCTACTCTAATTTCTAATTCATCTTTAGCTTTTTGTGACTCTATTTCAGCTTTTTTCCGTTCGCTTATATCGCGGATAATAACGACAATGTGGTGTCCGATTATGCTTATTAATCTGGCTTCAAAGGCTTTTTCTCCTGCTGGTACCGCTAAAGAATATTCGATTGCAACTGGAGAATTAGTTTCTAGTACTTGGGAAATAGCTTCTTGAAATTGACAAGCAACTGATGGTGGTACAACTTCTTCTAATTGCTTACCTAAAAATTTTTCAGGTGGTAAATATAAATCGGAAAATTCTTTTGCGTGACAGCTAAGGATAGTGCCGTCACTTTTCAAGCGAAAATACATATCAGGAAAAGCTTGAAATAACTCTTGCAACTCGCTGGTTGTCTGTAATAGCTGTGCTTCTGTTGCCAGACTGTCGCATATTTTATGCTGCAATAGCTTATTAGTGTCTTTTAAATTATCGAACTCGATTTTTAAAGTTTTGTATTTTTGTATTTCTAATTCTATCTGGGTTGCTAAATTTTTCTGTTTCTGTGTTTCTGTTTGTAATTTTATTAAAGTATTTGAAAGCTCTGCCTGCAATTTTTGAGCAATGATTACTGGAGTAACTATTTCTGTTAATTCTCCCGAACTATTAACAACTGGTAAAAACACGATATTATTTTCATGCATTAAAGATAATGCCTGCTGACAATCGTAATTAAGCTGTAAAGTAATCGCTGGTTGCATTAATTCAGCCACTTTTAGATGTTCTAAGTTACTACCAGAAGTAATCAAATAAACTAAATTTAAAAGTTTAAATCTACCTAAAAGTTGTGAATCTTCGACAATAAATAATTCTTGATTTTCTATATCTTTTTCTTTAAGTTGTTTTATGAAACCGATAATTTCCGTCAAAAGAGTTTCAGGAGAAACTGTCAGATTAAAGTATTTAATAGCATCTGCGACTAAAAGCATAGCGAGAATTTCTGAAAGCTACATCAATGGTGTAGCAAATAATTTTGATATTACACATTCTGATATTTTGTATGCAAAAACTATATAAAAGTAGGCTTTATAATCAAAGCATTTTACATATTTTAAAGCATCATGTTTTGATAAAAAATGCCTTAATGAATATCTAAAGCAAAATTTTACCTCGGATTCGACGAGATAGTGAGATAATATAAATTGCTATGTAGGTATTGATAATTTAGTAATTTAAAACTTAAAATGCTGGCTAAGCAGTACTATTTGCATCGGCATAATCATATTGGCTGAAATGCCGTTTAATCCTGAATTCAAAATTATTTTGAAGATTTTTTTCAAAAATGATTAACATTGCTACCCGGATAAAAATATACTCTCTCCAATTGCTAGCTTAAGTTATAAATAAGGCTATAGCATCGTGGTTACTACTTACATATTTAAGATTTTGCTATAAGTACTGAACAATTTAGATGAAGAACAAATCGAGAGATCCTGAATGCTTTTTCAACTACCTCTCGGCAGTAGCTAAAAAATATTTATGGCATTTTAGCTGTATAAAACAGTAAATTGGTATTAGCCAATCAAAAAATATACCGGGGAAACCGATGTCTAGCGAACAGGGTACGCTTGCCGTCTACCATTCTAGTCTTGCATCTATCGTTGGAGAAGAAAATCTTATTTATGATTTCGACAACACGCAGATAAAAAAAGCCATATCGCCGGAAAATCTCCCCGGTTGCATTGTATATCCCCAAACTCAAGAGCAACTCGCTGAAGTGATTGCAGAAGCTTACCGCAATAAGTGGCGCGTTTTACCTTGTGGTAGCGGTAGTAAACTCAAGTGGGGTAGTTTAACTAAAGTCGATATCGTTGTTAGTACGCAGCGTCTCAACAAAATTATTAACCATGCTGTAGGTGACTTAACTCTTACTGTAGAAGCAGGAGTGAAATTCGCCGATATTCAAACAGCTTTAGCAAAACACAATCAAATACTTGCACTTAATCCAACAACACCCGATTTAGCAACCATTGGCGGTATCATCGCTACTGGCGATACGGGTTCTTTGCGGCAGCGTTATGGTAGCGTCCGCGACCAACTGTTAGGCGTTACCTTCGTCCGTGCTGACGGTCAAATCGCTCGCGCTGGAGGGAAAGTAGTCAAAAATGTTGCTGGATACGACTTAATGAAATTATTTACCGGCTCCTACGGTACTTTAAGTATCATCACCGAAGCCACATTTCGGCTATATCCCATGCAGTCAGCTTCGGGAACCGCAATTTTAACGGGTAGCAAAGAAGCCATATCCCAAGCCGCAGAAACCATTCGTGGTTCCGCTTTAACACCCACTCAAGCCGATTTACTATCCTCTCAACTAGTATCAAGCATGGGAATCGGTAAAGGATTGGGATTAATTCTTCGCTTCGAGAGTATCCCCGAAAGTGTCAAGGAACAATTAAACCAAGTTTTGCAAGTAGGAGAAAAATTAGGATTAACTGGCGTATTATATTCCGACACAGAAGAACAAAACTTATGGCATAGATTACCAGAAAAAATACATTTACCTGAATCTGGATCGGAAATTACTTGCAAAATAGGAGTATTACCAAATGCTGCGGTGGAAATTTTAGATCGAGCCGATTTAGGTTCGATTAACATCTCTAGCGGCTTGGGAATATTGCGATTTGAAGATGAAATAATGGTGCTAGAAATGCGAGAATTATGTCAACAATACAGTGGTTTTCTAACTGTATTATCAGCGCCAATAGAAGTTAAACAAAAAATAGATGTTTGGGGTTATAGCGGTAATGCATTGGAATTAATGCGAGGAATTAAAAAACAATTTGATAGTGAAAATATTCTCAGCCCAGGGAGATTTGTGGGAGGGATTTAGGGAGATGGGGAGAGGGGGAGATGGGGAGATGGGGAGAATTTATAACTCTTAATTCCTAACTATGCCCAATGCCCAATTACCAATTACCAATTACCAATTACCAATTACCAATTACCAATTAATCATGCTTTCAGAAAATAACGAAAATAATATTGCTTCTTTGAAAAATATAAATGGTTTTGATGAGAATCATCCGCCGGAACCAAAGTTAATTGATAGCTGCGTTCATTGCGGATTTTGTCTTTCTACTTGTCCGAGTTACAGGGTTATCGGTAAGGAAATGGATTCCCCACGGGGAAGAATCTATTTGATGGATGCTATTAATGAAGGGGAAATTCCTTTAAATCAGGCGACTGCCGAACATTTTGATAGTTGTTTGGGCTGTTTGGCTTGCGTAACTACTTGTCCTTCCGGTGTGGAATACGACAAGTTAATTAGCGCCACTCGTTACCAAGTTGCTCGTAATTATCCCCGCAGTTTACCGGATAAATTATTTCGACAATTAATTTTTTCGCTGTTTCCTTATCCCCAAAGATTGCGTTTTCTATTAGTGCCACTATTTATTTATCAAAAGTTGGGATTACCAAAGTTAATTCGTGCTACTGGTTTACTCGAAAAGATATCTCCTCGTTTAGCAGCGATGGAATCGATTCTTCCAGAAGTTACTGGGAAATCCTTTCGAGATAATTATCCTACCGTAATTCCGGCGCAGGGTGAAAAACGTTACCGCGTCGGAGTAATATTAGGATGCGTACAGCGGTTATTTTTCTCACCCGTAAATGAAGCTACCGTGCGAGTTTTAACCGCGAATGGTTGCGAGGTGGTAATCCCTAAATCTCAAGGCTGCTGTGCCGCACTTCCGGAACATCAGGGGCAAGCCTCACAAGCGCAAGCTTTGGCAAGACAGATGATTGATAGTTTCGCAGATATGGATGTAGATTATGTAATTATCAATGCAGCGGGTTGCGGTCATACTTTGAAAGAATACGGTCATATTTTAGAAAATGACCCCGAATATAAGGAAAAAGCCAAAGAATTTGCCAATAAAGTTAAAGATTCACAAGAATTTTTAGCAATGGTGGGTTTAACAGCCAAATTATCGCCTTTGACAGAAGAACCGCTGACAATGGTTTATCAAGATGCGTGTCATTTATTGCACGGACAAAAAATCAGCGTTCAACCCCGTCAATTATTAAAGCAGATTCCCAACATTAAATTGCGCGAACCTTTGGATGCAGCTTTATGTTGCGGTAGTGCTGGAGTTTACAATATGCTGCAACCCGAAGTTGCTGAGGAATTGGGAGAGCAAAAAGCCAGGAATTTGGTAAATACGGGTGCGGAGTTGATTGCTTCGCCAAATCCTGGATGTAGCTTGCAGATTAGCAAGCATTTGGAGAAGCAGGGTAAGGAAATGAAAGTTATGCATCCGATGGAGTTGTTGGATTGTGCGATTCGGGGGGTGAAAATTAATTTGTAATTTGTGAATAATTTGAATTTTACCTGGCGATTATAAATCGCAGCTACACAGGCAAAGCCCACCTTCGTGGGCTGGTTATAGATGCATATTTGATGTAGAGACGTAGCAGTGCTACGTCTCCCAGTCGTTTAGGTTATCGTAAATAGTCCAACAAAGGTAAGAAATTATACACTGATACCATGTCCCACAGCACATCAATAGCATTACCAATATTTTCAGTATCTTGATTCTGTATCAACCATTCTTCAATTAAAGGTGTAACTTTATTAGATTTCTTACCCAATTCAACTAAAGCTTGAGCAGCACTACTACGCACATCGCTATCATCATCAAGGAGTTTGACAAGGGTGTTAACAATCCTATCAGAATCCCTACCTAATTTAACTAAAGCTTGAGCAGCATCACTACGTACATAGCTATCATCATCATCAAAGAGTTTGACAAGGGCGTTAACAACCGTATCTGAATTCTTATCCAACTTACCTAAAGCTTGAGCAGCATTACTACGTACATAGCTATCATCATCATCAAGGAGTTTGATAAGGGCGTTAATAACCCTATCGGAATCCTTACCCAACTTACCTAAAGCTCTAGTAGCACTACTACGTACATAGCTATCATCATCATCAAGGAGTTTGACAAGGGCGTTAACAACCGTATCAGAATCTTTGCCCAACTCAACTAAAGCTTGAGCAGCAATAATACATACATAGCTATCATCATCAAGGAGTTTGACAAGGGCGTTAATAACCCTATCGGAATCCTTATCCAACTTACCTAAAGCTTGAGCAGCATTACTACGCATATCGCTATCATCATCAAGGAGTTTGATAAGGGCGTTAACAACCTTGTCGGAATTCTTGCCCAACTCACCTAAAGCTTGAACAGCACTCAAACGCACATTGCTATGATCGTCATCAAGGAGTTTAACTAGTGCGTTAACAACCTTATCGGAATCCTTACCCAATTTAACTAAAGCTTCAGCAGCGTTACTACGCACAAAGTCATCATCATCATCAAGAAGTTTAATAAGGGTGTTAACAACCCTATCGGAATCCTTATCCAACTTACCTAAAGCTTCAGCAGCATTACTACGCACATAGCTATCATCATCATCAAGGAGTTTGACAAGGGCGTTAATAACCCTATCGGAATCCTTACCCAACCTACCTAAAGCTTGAGCAGCACTGCTACTTACAATCCATCTATCATTAAGGAGTTTGACAAGGGCATTAACAACCCTATCGGAATCCTTGCCTAACTTACCTAAAGCTCTAACAGCACTCAAACGCACAAAGTCATCATCATCATCAAGAAGTTCTATAAGAATAGTAATTGCTTCCTCTCTTTCTCCCAATTGTGCGCGATAATATTGTAACCTAACCTTATTGATTTGATTAGCTTCAGTTTTTAATAACTCTAAGGCTTGTTTTTCAAAAGCAGTTTCATTAAAACAACAAAATATCTCAGATAATTGGGTTCTAATTTTCCTGCCAATTTTTCCTTCTTCACTCGCCTCTAAATCAACCAAACCCCGCAAAATATCTTCCCCTAACTTCTCATCAGCTATACTTAATCCCTTAACATCTTCAGCTAAACAATCAGCAGCAAAAAATAAATCCCGATGTAACCATTGTTCGTACTTGCTGCCATGATTCAAAATCTTCCTAATAGCTTTTGCTGCTTTCTTCGGTTTCTGCTGAGATACCAATAATAACAACACTTCTCGCCAGTGCTGCTCGTGAAGATGTTCGCAAATATGGTCTAAAATTATCTCAAATTCCCCTTCATTATCTGCTTGATAGTTAATCTGCTCGGCACAAAGATATTCCTGAAAGGTTTTATGAACAAAAGCGTAACAGTTATGCCCTTGCTCGTTGAGTAAACCTGTACGCTCTTGAATTAAATCTATAAAACGTTTCGCTTCTTCTTCAGCTTTATAAAGTACAATTCCTTTCATTAATTTAATTTCCTGTTTTAGTTTATCAAGTAACTCATCGCAGTCTATTAAGGTTCCACCTTCTTTATCTCCCGTATTTCCTTGGGTATGAATCCAGTAAGCAAGAATTTCCATCAACCGTCGTAAATCATCTAATTCCAGATATTTCAACTTCTCATGAGTAGTAAGTTCTTTATTTGCATCCCAGGAAGTTAGTAAGGTTTCTACTGCTTTGTCATAAAGTTTATGTCTCTCCTTGGGTAATACAGCTTGATAGCGATGAATTAAAGCAATGATGGTTAACAATAAAGGATTTCGCGCTAACAGTTTGATGCGTTGATTATTATTTAGCGCTTTTCGTAGACTTTCCTTACGTCTTTCTGCTTCGGCTTTATCTTGAAAACGGCTATCGTACCAGCGGTTAACAAATTCTTCTACTTTTTCATCGTCAAACGCTAATAGTTCGTAGTGAGCAAATTCTTCGGTACGAAAAAAATCGCGCTTGTAAGCAGCCGGACGTGATGTAATAATAGCGATATTGTGCTGAAATTGTCCGAGGAAGTTTTCAATTCTTTGTACTACTTTATAACGCTTGCTTTCTTCCGCAACTTCATCCAATCCATCAAGTAAAATTAATGCCCTTCCATCTTCCAACCAATACTCAAAAAAACCTTCAGGTAAGCTTTTTACGGACATTGTTTGTTCAGCAAATTGCTTTGCATAATCAAGAATGCTAATTTCACCCAGTCTCGATAAATCTCGCATTCTAATTATTATTGGTAGGTAATCTACATTTGGATTTAAACCTAATTTTTTAACTTGATTTTGAGCTAGGATTACAGCAAAATAGCTTAATAACGTGGTTTTACCGGAACCAGGCGCACCCAATAAAACGAATTTGTTAGAGTCGCTTTGAGTTAAAAGCTTTGAAGCGATAAATTGATTACCAGAACGATTAATTAAAGCGCGTTGACGCTGTTCTAAAAATAACTCTTGCTGGCGTTTACCAAGCGAGATATCAGAAACTACATCCTTCCACTCAGCTTGATTTATAATTCCAGAATCTTGTCTTTTAATATCTTCCTCTACATCCGGCATCACAAAAATCTGTGCCAGCTTCTCGGATTTATCAACTTCTTGTCCGGTTACTAAGATACCAGCAAACTTTACATCATCAAACCAGTTTTCTAACTGTTCTAAATAGTCTTGTTTTGCTACTTTAAATTTTATATATGTATTTGTATTTTCAAAATAAGTGCTGACAAAAACTTTCATCCAAGACTTGGTACAAGATTCGTTAATCTTCTGCATCTCGGTATGATTTTGAGCTTCTTGAATAAAAGCTTCAGTTAAAAAATCTATATTAATATTGCCTTCGTTTTTTAAAGGTTTTTGTAATTCTTCAATTGCTTTTTCTGTAAAAAACTTATTTAAAAATCTTCCAGTTCCTTTAAATCCGTCAGTTTGACAGCGATAGAATAACCTCTCTTCCTGTTCGCAAGCTGTTTTTACCGAGATTTTAAGAGCTTTTTCTAAATCACTATGATTTAATTTGCTACCAATACCAGAAAGAACTTTTTCACAAACTTTCTCTGTCCCAAATTCTAATATTTTACCAGCAATCATTACTGTTATAGGTTCCATTTAATGAATTGAAATACTAGTCAGTAATTATACTAATATTTTTTTACTGGTATAAACAATTTGTCAAAATTAAAGATTTTGTTGTTACATCCAGCCACAAGGCAGAGCCTTCAGCATCTGCATTCCTTGCCGGAGACAAGGAACGAGAAACAACGAAATAATTTCAGCCTGCGGAGGCAGGCTTTGCTTTTGTAGCCCCAGACTTATAGTCTGAGGGCAATCTGAGGGCTTTTTTTTACACAACTCAAACCCCCACCTTAACTTTCACATCCCTTTTCCGTTTCACCATCAACCACTTACCCCCGGAAGGCGCTAAAGTACCGCCGCGAATTTTTCCATTAATTGTAAAGGTTTAAAAACCCACTCAATTAATTGGGCAAATCTGGGAGTTTTTGGTCTTTTTACCTGTATCATTGCTGCTACTAAAAAAATGTATATCTTATTAGACTAACGATTTTTAACTACTTTTGGTTGGATTTAATTTTTTCAATTGGTACAGAAAGCTGTTTTATTAAGTCTACCTGGGGGGGATACAGAATTATTTGTGCTGCTTTTAAACTAGCAGAATTATGTCGTTATAGGAAAAGTAAAAAAGTATATGAATAATATTTATATTATGAATCTACTTGTTCTTGATGATATTTATATTCTGAATCTACTTGTTGTAGGTTTACTCTTACTGTTTGTGACTTTGGGTTCGGGTGTAATTGCGCGATCGCCTTTTTCATATGCTATTATTTATCTGATAGTAGGAATTACGATTGGACCTTATGGTTTTGGTTTAGTTGAATTGCGTCGCGAGGGTATATTTAATACTGAATTGCTCAAAAGGTTAACGGAATTTGTCGTAATTGTTTCTGTATTTGGTTGCGGTTTAAAAATTTCTCGTCCTTTAAAGTTAAGAGCTTGGGATATTACCATCAGGCTAATAGGAATTTTGATGCCGATTTCTATTTTTGCCATCGCTGCTGTCGGCAAGTTTTTTCTAGGTATGGATTGGGGTGGAGCAATTTTATTAGGAGCAATTTTAGCACCAACTGACCCCGTATTAGCCTCTGCTATTCAATTAAAAGATGCAAGGGATAATGATGAGTTGCGTTTTGGTTTAACTAGTGAAGGCGGATTGAATGATGCGTTAGCTTTCCCCTTCGTTTATTTTGGTCTTTATGCAATCAAAGATGACAATTGGGATAACTGGATTAAAGATTGGGTGGGAGTTGATTTAATTTGGGCAATTGGCTCTGGAATTATTATGGGGTTTGTGGTTGCCAAAGCTATTGTCTGGCTCGATAAAAAAATTAAAGAACGTCATCCTGTTGATAATTTGATGGAAAATTTTATTGCCCTTAGTGCAATTTTTCTCAGCTATGCTCTAACGGAAGTTGTCAACGGCTATGGCTTTTTAGCTGTATTTGTAACTGGTTTAACTATGCAGAAAAGTCATTATGACCCTGAAAAGCCATTAGCACAATTAGAATTTATCGAACAAATTGAAAAGCTTCTCGAAATAGGAACAATTTTATTGTTAGGAACAATATTGTTATATCAACCAATGGTAAATTTTGCGCCTCAGTCAATTACAGTGATATTATTAATGTTCTTCTTAATTAGACCTTTAGGAGTTTTTATTAGTACAATCGGTAAACGTACTATAAAAAACCCAGAGAATAACAAAGTTTATCCTCAAAAACGCTGGTTATTCGGCTGGTTTGGTATTCGTGGAGTAGGTTCTTTATACTATCTTGCCTATGCTCTTGGTAGCGGTTTGAAAGGAGAATTAGGCGAACAAATTGCCTGGATAACTTACACTACTGTTGTTGTTTCAACTCTTTTACATGGAGTTACCGCCACACCGTTGATGAATTGGTATAACAAAAATATTGGAAGTAATATTGAAACTAACGCTTTACCGGATTAATAAATGACGTAGTTGGTAAAAACAGAAGTTGCTTAATTGCAGTTTCCAGATATTCTATTTGAAAAGGTTTTTCAATATATCCATTACAACCTGCCATCAAAGCTTCATCTCGAAACATATCGCTAGGTAAACTCGTAAGGGCAATAACAGGAACAAAATTCTTGTTATTGCGTAAATATTTAGCAACATTAATACCGTCTATTTCGGGTAACATCACTTCTAACAATACCAGCGCAGGTTGGTATTTTTCGATCATTTTTAAAGCACTTTCACCATCTTTAGCAGTAATCGCAGAAAAGCCCAACAGCTGAACTATTTGCTGGGTTAACAGCAAGTTATCAGCATCATTATCAACAATTAAAACAACCGAATTTTCAGAAAACAAAGATAAACGCTTTTTCAAATAACTACTAAGGTTTGTCGAAAATAACCTCGAAATGCAGTTTGTATGCTTATGTTGAACAGAACCAGAATAAACCATAAGACACCCAGACAGTAATTTAATAGTATCAATGAGGCAAGTACAATGCTAGCTAGGACGACGCGCCCATACATAAAGGTGAGGTTCGCTTAACGCATTGGCTCTACTTCAATTTAACTGGTTACTACTATCCAATTCAACTGTGGAAAAAATGCAGTAAGCAGATATCTTTAATTTATCTCTCTTAAGAGAGATAATTTTTATCACTCTTTTTGATAATATTACTTTTTTTTTAAATGCGTAAGTGTATAAACCGTAATATTAGTTTTTTTTACATAAAGATTACTTTTTTATAATTATAAATTATTATAGGTAATGAATGATGGTGTGTCTAGTCATTCATTACCTATAAGCGATATTGTTCGCGAATTAAAATAAGTACTATTTTCCGGTCACATTGTCAACTAATTCTTCAGCTTTCTCTACTAAAGCTGGTTTAAGCTCATCCCTATAAACCTTGGTATTTTTTTCGTAAGCTTTTTCAGGATCTTCTGATTCCTCTATTGCTTCTTCATAAGATTCTTGTTTCATTTCTTCTTTACGTCCAACACCTTCGCTAAAAGTATAAGCCCGGTCAATTTTTTCTTGGGGAGTTAGTTTTGTACTTTCTGAAGCTGGATAAGCATAACTAGGTTGTTGTGCAAAAATAAACAATGTCGATGCAGCTATTAAAAGCATTAAGCTTAAAACAAAACTGCGACGTAAGATTTGTTTAAAAGATGATACAAAGCTTTGCATATATGTTTCTCCGATTTTGAACTTTTGTCTTAATAGTATTTAGTCAGAAACAAGTTTTTAAGTTTTAACATTTTGTTAAAACTAAATCTAACTAAAAAGTATCCTACGTTTCTTAATGAACAAGTTCCTTCTATCGGAAGATGCATAAACAAAGAAACTTAAGAATGATTTCTATAACCATTGCTTATTAATATCAATTCCTCTACTTTGCATAGCTTCTTCAAATAAATCGGTTGATAAAGCTTCTTCTACGGTGTAAACTCCGGGTTTATTTAATTTACCTTCGAGTAACAATTGAGCTATGCTACCCGTACCATAACCAGAAGCTACTGCAGTGTTTTCATGGGCTAAAGTCGAACAATAAACCGCTGTTTTCCCGTCTTTTATTCCCGTAACTTCCGAGCGAATTGCTACACCGATTCCACTCAAGCGATCGGTAACATCAGTCATTTTATGACTAACTTGAGCTAGAAATTCTACACCACCGGGATTTTGAATCCAAGATTTAGGAAATACATTTGCCGCTATCCAGGTTAAATGATTGTAAAAATCGGGAACCGAACCGAATTTCGTAATTACACTTTTAACTGTAGGAAAAGCTTTAGGTAAAGTAAATGTTTCCGGCATATCGAACCAGTAAACCCCGTTTTTTCCGTAGGGTTGAGGAAAAGTAACAGCTTCTCTTTGCGTGTAGGGTTTCACCGTTTCCCACTTACCATTTATCAATGCTTCAAAGGGATTTTGCAAACCTAAAAATGTAGTTCGCATTACCGTTACCCCAGCCCCACCTGAACTCGCTACAACATAACTTAAATGTATTTCTTGTGCTTGATCAAATTGTTCGACGCACTGACGCACCATACTATTAGAAATACCGGGAAAAATACCCGTGTTAATTACTGCCGTCACACCTTTTTCAACAGCTTGTTCGTGAAGCGTTAATACTTTACTAGTATAGGAGCGATGGTCGCTAACATCTAAATAGTTAACACCTTGTTCAATGCAGATTTGTAAAACGGTAGTATCTCGGTAGTGAAAAGGGCCAGCACAATGAACCACAATATCGGAATTAGCAATAGCTTCGCGCAATTTTCCAGTTTCCGCTAAATCTAAAGCAAGGTATTGTTTAGACGTATCATGTCCCTTTTTTACAGCCGTGCGTCCGGTAACAGTGATTTCCGCTTGCGTATGCTTAGCAATATCTCGGGCAACACTACTACCGATGCGTCCTCTTCCACCTAAAATTAAAACCCGTTGTGTCATGTTCGTGCATTAGCTACGCTACATATATTGCATCAGTTTTATATATACTTTGTCATCTGTAGTGAGGATGACATTATTTAGCCGATAGGAGGATGCCCCACCCTTGAAAAGTGGGACTACAAAAACAAAGTTAGTAGTTACTAGGTTGGGTTAGGCGCACTTATAATTATGGTTTTAAAATGAAAATAAAGTTACGCCGTAACCCAGCATGGCATTTTGTTTTTTTACAATCCTAATGTTGGGTTACGACACGATGAATCAAAATTATATTTATTACTTAAAATTAATATTCGTGTCTAACCCAACCTACAATTACTACTGCAAATTGCGGATAATATTATTTTTCACAACCGTAATGTTGGGTTACGACACGATGAATAAAAATTATATTTATGAATTAAAATTAATATTCGTGTCTAACCCAACCTACAATTACTTACCTTTGACCTTTAACCTTGCTTCTTAAACATCGACTCGAAGGTAGACGAAATCGCTTCTTTCGCATCCTTCAAACTCTGCTGCATGGGTTGCTTATTCTGCAAAAATACTCTTGCACAATTACGTCCCGGCATTCCGGAAATTGAACCACCTGGATGGGTTCCCGCACCTGTTAAATACAGGTCTTCAATTGGTGTTTTATAATTGGCAATTTCGGGTAGGGGACGGAAGAAAATCATCTGGTCTAATGTCATATCAACATGATAGTAATTCCCCTTATAAGCACCCAATCTTTCACCTAATTCGGCAGGACTTTCTACAGCGCGAGCAATAGTTGCATTTTTTACGTTTGGTGCGTAATCTGCTAGTTTATCTATAACTCTATCTGCTACTTTGTTTTTCAATTCATCAGTCCAACCAGTACCATTTAAACCCGTACCTTCAGCATCTTTGATTTGATAAGGAGCAAAAAATTCAATCCACAAAGTATGCTTTCCTGGAGGTGCTAAACTGGGGTCGCGATAGCTGGGTAAAACTGCATACATTGAAGGATCGGCATCGGGAATTTGACCCAAAGTACACAAACTATGAGCTTGTTCTACATGAGTAACTGAATCGGCAATTAATATTGAACCAACTAAATATTCGTCTTTGTGTTCGTGGTGTTCAAAACGTAGCGGTTCGTTTAACGCCAAGTCAATTTTGAGGATAGTTTCGTTATTATTAACAATACGACGCTTTAACCTTTCATGCAAGTCTGGATCGGCTGCATCTGAATCGCTTTTATCCACCATTTGCATGAATACTCGTTTCGCATCAATGTTAGAAATTACCGCTTCTTTTGCACGATATTCTTTACCACCCGCAACGCGAACACCCACAGCTTTACCGTTATCAATCAATATTTTTTCTACGTGCTGCTCGGTTAAAATAACGCCACCTTTACTTGTGACTAAATTAACTAAAGCTTGGGTTAATGCACCAGTACCACCGCGAGGTCTTGCCATGCCTGGATTGTGACGCATCGCCATCATTATCGCACCGATCGCCAAGGTTTTTTGTGAAGGTGGCGCACCTAATTCAGCGCAAAGTCTGGCTAATGGTGCTTTGAGGAATTCCGAATCAAACCATTCGTTAAGAATATCCTCGCCGCTGGTTAACATATTACGTATAAAGTCCAGCGTTTTGTCTACCGAACCTATTACCGAAAATAAATCTTTAATTTTAGTAATGTTGTAGTTACCAGCAATATCTAAAATTGACTTCGGTGGTGCGTTGAACATCGGAATCATTGCACCCAAAGCCCGCTGCCAATATTCTGTAAATTCCTTATATTTAACAGCATCGCGTTGAGAGTAACGAGCGATTTCCGCACAGGTTTTATCTAAAGACTTATGTCCTAAGAAATACTTTCCGTCTGGATGGGGACAAAATACAACTGGATCGCAATATAAATATTCCAATCCGTATTTTTCTAATTCTAATTCTTCAACGACAGGGCCGAGGTGAATAAATTCATGGTCGATCGCACACAAATTAAATTTGAATCCAGGCGCTTCCTTGGGTAAAAGTTCCTCAGTGGTAGCCGCACCACCGGGTATCGAGCGCTTTTCTAACAACGCAACACTATACCCAGCTTTTAATAAATAAGCAGCACAGACTAATCCGTTATGTCCCGCACCGATAATTACAACATCATATTGTTGCATAATTAATAGTTCTAGATATGGAATATATTGATTAGCTTATAATAATAACTTCTGTAAAATCTAACATCATACCGCAGTCATATAAGCATCTAATCAAATTTACGACTTTAAGGGTATATTATCGGGTATTTGTTGAAGATTGATTTGTGAGTGCAATAGTATACTACCTTGTTGCACTTTTAAACGATTAATCCGTAATGTAGTGTCTTTTAACTCAAAATAAGGCAATTTTCGCAACTTATGAATTTTATCTATTAATGCAACCATAATTTCTAATTCAATTCCTTCAGGAGTATTGCATTTAAAGCCATCAAGTATAATTGGCTTGTCTAAAGATTCTAAGCGTACATCGGCTTTCAAGCCTAAAGGTTTCTTTTCCAAACCTGAATCTAATATTATTTCCCCTTCAATAATAATTTTACTATTTCCAGGTAAACGGAATTGGATATTTTTAGGATAAATACTAACAATACTTGTTTCAGTATGGAATGTTAAAAACTCATATAATATATTGCGAACAAAATCTAATTTTAAAGCTTCATTGAGATCAACTTCTGTTACTACAATTCGACTTTGAATATTTATTGGATGATCTAATTCGACTTCACCTAAGAGGACTTTGAGAGGATTGATATCAATATCGTCAGTTTTTAATTCAATTTCATCAAGGCGAATGTCATTAAATTTTAATCCTTTACCTTCAAATGATACACCGTCCGCGTGTCCTTGAATTGCTTTGAGCAAATCTGTATTTACATCAAGATTTAAGTTATCCATTTTTCAGTTACCAGTTATCAGTTATCAGTTAGCAGTTATCAGTTATCAGTTATCAGTTCTTCATTGATAATTGTTTATTGGTCACTGATTTAATCAAGTTATGTTTACATTAAACTTTTGCATTCACAAATAAATCTATAATATGAAGGAGATAAAATATAAATAATTATTCAATTTTATCTTGTTCTCCGTTGCCTATTCATACAAATAATAAACCATTATTGTTCAACTTGCTGTAATAAATACTGTTCTAAAATATTTAATACGGCTTGTTCTACAGGACGCAATTTTGATTTATCAGTATCAGCTTGACAGACTTTTTCAATTACGGGAAATAACGAACCGTCTTCATATGCTGCTAAAATTCCTGGGTGAACGTAATATTTACGGCAAGTTGCAGGACGATTTCCTAATTCCTGGGCTACATTTTTAATTGCTTGAACAATATTTTTTTTGGCTTGTTTTTCTGATTCAAATTCGCCCATTTCATGTAATTCTTCTGCTGCCAATACCGTTCCAAACCAAGTACGAAAATCTTTCGCTGTAAAATCTAAATCGGTAATTTCTTTAAGATAATCATTGACATCGCCAGAATTAATTGACTGACGCTTATTGTCATCATCAATAAATTGAAATAATTCTTGTCCGGGTAATTCTTGAATTCGCTTCACAATCTTTGCCAAACGGCGATTACTTAGCTCAATATCATGGTTTACACCACTTTTACCACGAAACTTAAATCGCAATTGCGAACCGGAAATATCAACGTGACGCTGTTTCATTGTCGTTAAGCCGAAAGACTTATTTTTCTGGGCATACTGCTCGTTACCAACGCGAATTTTTGTAGTTTCCAAAAGTTTTACGGTAGCCGCTAAAACTTTTTCTTTAGGTAAACCGTGTTTCCTTAAATCTTTTTGTACCTGTTTCCGAATTTTTGGTAAAGCCAAACCAAAAGCAATTGTACGATTAAACTTAGTTTGAGAACGGATTTTCCGCCAATGTGCGTGATATCTATATTGCTTGCGTCCCTTTTCATCCCTTCCCGTAGCCTGTAAATGTCCTCTCTCATCGGTACAAATCCAAACTTGATCCCAAGCAGGAGGTATGACAAGGGCTTTGATTCTTTCTAATTCATCTTCACAACAGATTTTATTACCTTCCGCATCGTAATAACAAAATCCCTTACCCTTGCGCTGACGCTTGATACCCGGAGTCGCATCGCTGACATAAACTAAGCCGACAAGCTCCGCAGATTCATAGGGTTCCACAGCTAATGCGGCTTTAACCTCCTGTTTTACAAGTTTGTTTTTCAGCTTTAACTGCATATTACAAAGATGAGATTAAATAATAATATTTGTTAATTTAGCTTGTCATAATAAATCATAAATCTACTTGAAGAAATAAAAGGCGACCGTCTGAATAGGTATTTAGGTGATTTTGAGTAAATCTTGCTTTGATGTCTTAATTGGTATTTTCAGCAAAGATATTTGTAGAATTTGTGCTTAGCGTTAAAATTTATTAAACGATATAAGCTTTTACAACCTCAAAGCTGATAACCTAATTTTATGAATACTCTAAATCAAGTGCTAGAAAGCGCTTTGCAATTGTCATACGAGCAGCAAGAAATGCTGATAAAAATTCTGCAAAATCGGCACCATGAAAGCCGTCGAGCAGAAATTGCAGAGGATGCTCAAAAAACTTTGGCTGATTTTCATGCTGGTAATTATCAACCTCAATCAGCCAAAAGTATTATTGCAGAATTACGTCAGTCCTTAAACGACTCAGAAGCATGAGATTGCTGGTTTCAACCCCAAAATTTAAAAGAGCATTTCGTAAGTTTGTTAAAGGAAATGCTAATCTCCAGCAACGTATTGAAGATACGCTTGTGCAAATGGAAACAGATGTATTTACCGCAAGTCTGGGTACGCATAAGTTGAGTGGCAAGCTTGACGGCTTTCAATCGTGTTCTTGTGGCTACGACTGTCGGATTGTTTTCTCAATTGAGCAAGATGTTGAAACGGAGAGTGAAGTTATCGTTCTGCTTGATATCGGAACACATGACCAAGTGTATTAATCTTGTTTAAAATATGATCTGTCAGTTCCAGGAATGCGAGAATCTATTCGAGAAGGATTGGCAACACCGATTGAGGAGTGCGATCGCGAATTGAAATGGTGAGTTGGGATGCATGTTTATACCAAACAGGCGCAGAAATATTTCAAAAAACTAGCTTCTAATAAATTACAGATGAGTCGCTAAGAAGCTTACATCATAATAAGCGGATTTGATGTAGGTAGGTTTAGATCATACATACAGTTATAACTATTTGTTATGATCAAAAAGTTTGAGGGGATTTACTTACCTTTACTCCTAAGAAACATTACTGATTATAACGTACTACATTGTTATGGTTGTAATTCAAACTAGGTATGTTTTTAGATGGAAAAGAAAATAATTAAATTCCAGTACGAATTTGACGTTACTGGCAGGCGTGTTCCAGTTGATGCTATACAAAGCAATGGTGACGGTTTTATAAATTGTTTGGATTTAACCAAAATTCTAATAGAGATTGAGCATGGCAAAGCCGAAAGCCTAAAAATCAAACCCGAAGAAGTAGAAATTGATAACTGCTAACTACCAACCCCTCCCGCTTGAAAAACTTTCCCAATTACTTCTTCAACAGGTGGCTCTGTAACTGTTAGATCGACTACTTCTAACTCAGTCAAAATACGCGATACCGTACTAGTTAGCTTCTCTTGAGGAATCATAAAACCAACCATTCGTCCGTCATGCGCTTTAACTTCACCAAATGTCTCTAATGTAACTGTGTCTACGGCTTGCGCTAACTCTACATTAACTACTCGATAAGGCGCAAATTTTTCCAAAAGTCCATCTAAACTGCCGTCATACATTAATTGTCCTTGATGAATCAACAGCACTCGTTTACACAAAGCTGTAATATCGGCCATGTAGTGACTAGTTAACAAAACCGTGGCTTGATAGCGCTGATTGTATTCGCGCAGAAAATCCCGCACATTAACTTGAGCGTTGACATCCAAACCTAAAGTCGGTTCATCTAAAAATAATACCTGGGGACGATGCAAAAGCGCCGCTAATAGTTCAGCTTTCATCCGCTCTCCCAAAGACATTTTCCGCACGGGTTGAGTAAGTTTGTCTTCAAGTGAAAGCATTTCGGTTAACTCTCCCACTCGTGTCCGAAATTCTTTATCGGGAATACTGTAAACAGCAGCATTAATTTTGAGAGAATCCAGAGCCGGTAAATCCCATAACAACTGCTGTTTTTGTCCCATTACCAGCGTAATTTGCTGCAAAAAAGCTTCTTTACGACTAAACGGAATATTTCCTGCAACTCGTATATTACCGCTACTCGGATGAATCAACCCAGTCAGCATTTTGAGAGTAGTAGTTTTTCCCGCACCGTTTGCCCCCAGAAAACCAACCACCTCACCGGGTGCAATTTCAAAAGAAACATTATTAACAGCCTTAATTTCCCGGTACTTGCGGCGAAAGAAATGAGAAACTGTACCTTTAATACCCGGTTCCTTAATAGCGACTGGATAAACTTTGCTCAAATCCTGAGCAATGATGATAGACATATATCTTATTTCAAACGATGCATAATATACCAGATTAAAGGTTTTAGGGAAAAATGAAAATGGGTATGGGGAAGAGGGGGGAGAGGGGGTAGAAATTTAATTATTAACTCCTAACTCCTAACTCCTAACTCCTAACTCCTAACTCCTAACTGATTACCGCAATCTTCCGGAGCGCAAAATACTAAAAATCAACCACAATCCTAATAAACTTGCAGCAGCAAACAGGATATTGCTAATTAAAGATAGCTGGGCGGTTTGTGCGTTGGTGGAAATAATTGCTGCACCCATGATCAGCGAACCTACTAAGACGCTAAAAGATAATCGATTGGCTGCATCGTCTGTGGTGCGTCGCAAACCGTCTAAACCTTTGATAGTTATATTCCACTGGAAGGTTTCTGTTGATACTTGCTCTAATAAGTATTCTATTTGACGGGGGAATTGTAAGGAAAGACTTTTTAAATCCAATGCTGTTCTCAAAAGGGAACGGACTGGTGAATCCCCAACTAGCTGTTTGCGGAATAAGTCTGTTAAAAAAGGTTTGATTTCTTCGATAAAATTTATTTCTGGGTTGAATCCTCTAGCTAATCCTTCTAAATTGGCAATAGTTTTAGCGTACAATCCCATGTTGCTGGGTAAGCGGATATTGTTGTTGCGAGCAACTTGAAAAACTTCGTAAACAATCTCAGAAAAATTAAGTTGAGCCAAGCTGAGATTGAAATATTTTCGCAGCATCCGGTCAAAATCACCTTCCAGACGCGACATATCCACCGGCTTGGATGCACCTGATAGCTGTAGAGTCAACTGAGCGCACCTGGGAGCATCTAAATCCACGATCGCGAGCAACATTTCGATCAATATTTGTTGGGTGCGGGGATCGAGTCTTCCTACCATACCGCAGTCTAACAAGGCGACGCGACCGTCATTAAGATAAAATATGTTGCCGGGATGGGGATCTGCATGAAAGAAACCGTCTACATATAATTGCTGACAGAAAACAGCAAATAACAAACTGGTAACTCTTTGACGTTCTGTTTCCTGATTCGTATCTTTATTAGTCTCGTTGGGTATAGTTGCCGATAAAATGGGCGCACCATCAAGCCATTCCATCACCATTAATTTTGGCGAGGTTAATTCCCAGTAGATTTTGGCAACTACTATATCTTTAGGATCGAACCAGGTACCTTCAGATAAATTGCGTCGTAGCTGATCGGTAAAACCAGCTTCTCGCGTAAAATCTAATTCTGCCTTTAATGCAGTACAAAATTCATCGGCGATCGCCTTTATATCATTTACTTGTCCAAAGTCAGTACGAGCGACTAATTCGGCGATACCTTGAATTAAAGCAATATCTTGGTCAACAATCAGACCAATTCCCGGACGCTGCACCTTCATCGCCACTTCCTGACCGTTGACAAGAATAGCTTTATGTGTTTGAGCAATAGAACCTGCTGCTACAGGTACCGGATTAATCGTAGAAAAACTTTCTTCTAAAGGACTTTTCAACTGCTTGCGAATGAGTATTTCGACATCAGCCCAAGGAACCGGAGGGACATCATCTTGTAGACTTGAAAGTTCGTCAATATACGAAGCACTCAGCAAATCCGGACGAGTAGAAAGCAGTTGGCCGAGCTTAATATAAACTGGACCCAAATCTACCAAAATATTTTTTAACACCGCAGGAGGAGGTAACTGGGGTTCATCGGCTTTACCAAGAGTAATCAGCCGTCGCATATAATCCCAGCCATTGCGGAATAAAACTTCAATAATTTCTCTTTGACGAGGAACGGTTTGGGTTAGAAACATTTTTAATAATTATAAATAGGGCATAGGGCATGGGGCATTGGGAATAGTTATGAGTTATGAGTTATGAATTATGAGTTATGAGTTAAGAGTAGTAAGTTGGAAGTAATAAAGAACTGTAGGTAATTATTTTCTACCCCCTCTCCCCCTCTTCACCCTCCTTACTTATCCAATCCCCAATGCCCAATGCCCAATGCCCCATGCCCCTGAAAATTGACTGAATAGTTATACTAGTAGGAATTAGGGGCTTTACGCTTCTGTCAAGGGTTTGAGGTTTTGTTTCTATATATTGATTTTAGGTCCGCAGGTTGTAGATTTTGGGCGATTGGGTATGGTGAATTTTTGTATTTCACCGCTACCCAATGCCTGATAAATAATCCTTAAGACATAGTTACTTTATAGTTACGTTAAAGTAGTTCGGTAAAGCGGGAATCGGACTGTAAATGTTTTAGTACCTGCTTAATTTCTTGGGTGCGTTCTTTTTTGACAATTAGGGTGACATTTTTGTCGCGAACGACGACTACATCTTCCAACCCAATAGTAACAATTAGATCATCTTTATCGCTGGCGTAAAGAATGGCTCCTGTGGTGTCTAATCCTACATGAGTAGCTAATTCGACATTTGGTTCTTTTTCTTTTTTGAGCAGCCTTTCAATGGCGTTCCAGTCTCCTAAATCGTCCCAGCCAAATTCTACTGGTAAGACGTATGCTAGATTGGTCTTTTCCATTAAGGCATAGTCTACGCTTAGTTTAGGAAGTTTGGGATAAATTTCGGGACCATTTTTTTCTATGGGTTCGATGATTTCTGGAGCATAAGTATATAGTTCTTTAATAACAACTCCTGCTCTAAAAAAGAACATTCCGCTGTTCCAGCTAAAGCGTCCCGTTTGTAAAAAAGTTTCTGCCGTGTCGCGGTCGGGCTTTTCAGTAAAGCGGTTAATGTGATAGGCTGGCAAGTTGTTAAAGCTACCAAATTTCTCACCTTGTTCTATGTAGCCGTAGCCTGTTGATGGAAATGTTGGTTTGATCCCCAAAGTTACAATCGCCGGATTTTGTGCCGCTAATTCTACTGCTGCACTTAATGTATTTGCAAATGCCTCTTGGTCGGCAATCCAGTGATCGGCAGGGAAAAAGCCAATAATAGCGTCTTCACCATAACGCTTTTTAATTTCCAAACTGGCCCAGGCAACCGCAGCTGCCGTATCTCTTCCTTGTGGTTCTACAAGCAAGTTAGCTTCAGGCAATTCTGGTAATTGCTCTCTCACGCCTTCTGCTATGAGACTAGAAGTTATCACCCATAGGTCATGCCAACCATCAGTCAGCGGTAGCAGCCTGTCAGCAGTAGCTTGCATTAAGCTTCGAGAGGTGCCATCAAGATTTAAAAATTGTTTGGGTCGGGTTCGTCGAGAAAGAGGCCAAAAACGTTCGCCTTTACCACCTGCAAGAATTACGGGGAAGAATCGACTAGTCATGTTGTCTTACAAACCTAATTTACGACACTTCAAGTGTACAGTGGGCTTTTAAAGTAGCAATATTTTTGGCTTAAATTAAAATTACATTTTACGTTTAGGGATTGGTTAGTGGGGAGTGAGTTGTGGTTAAACAAATAGAAACTTGGGAAAATCAGAATATTTACGAGCAGGAGCAAGATTTAGAAAGTCAAGCTTCTATAGATGGTCAAATACTCAATTTTGAGCCAAAAAATAGTCAAAAAACGGGTTCTATTCCCAGTCAGCTGTATTATCGGCTGGGCTTGGCAATGCCCAGATGGCTGTTCTGGATTCTCACGGTTGTAATGGGGATTACTTTATCGGGCTTACTGGTATCAAGTTTAGCGCTTTGGACTCCGTTATGGAGTGGCATTGAAAAAAGTGATTCGGAGTTGGGATGGTCGCCAATAGATGCTGACGATGCGCCGTTACCTGGTGCTTTGTGGAGTAATATTTCGCAATACCAGCTTAAAAAACCAATGAATATTTTGGTTTTGGGAATCGAACCCGTACCCGGTACGGTTGAAGGTTCGCCGGAAAGTTTTGCTGGAACCAGCGATACCATGTTGCTGGTGAGATTTAATCCCGAAGATAAAACCGTTCGGGTACTTTCGATTCCCAAGGGTACGATGATCTCAATTCCCGAAGAGGGATTAAACAAGGTATCTCAAGCGAACGCATTTGGTGGCCCGGTTTTAGCTGCGCGGGTGGTAAGTCGTAGTTTAAGTAATGCGCCGATTCACCGCTATATTCGTATTTCAACCGCTGGAATGCAGCAATTAGTAGATCAGTTGGGAGGAGTAGAAGTATTTGTACCTAAGTCCATGCAGTACAAAGATTCCGCTCAAAACCTATCAATTGATTTAGTGGGTGGCTGGCAAACTCTCAACGGCGAACAAGCACAGCAATTTGCTCGTTACCGCGAAGAGGGTTCCGGAGATTTAGAAAGAGTCCAGCGACAGCAAACAATGTTGTTAGCCTTGCGCGAGCGTCTTTGGAGTCCCAAAGTATTACCTCGCTTACCGCAGTTAACCCGCGTTATGCGGAAATACTTTGACACCAACTTGAAACTGGAAGAAATGATGGCTTTAGTCAACTTCACTCTAAAAGTGGATAAAGACAATTTTCAAATGACTATGTTACCGGGAATTTTCAGCCGTTTGAGTGCAGATCCCGACAGTTACTGGTTGAATTTGACCGGCAAAGGTAACTTACTTTCCGATTACGCCGGAGTAAACCTAGCTAGTCTCAGGCAAAGTAACAATCCGCTTACCGTTCTTAGAATTGCCGTTCAAAATACAGATAATCGACCCGAACAAACTCAAAAAGTTATCGAAATTCTCAAAAAACAAGGCTTCACAAAAGTTTACGAAATACCCAACTGGGCGGACGAACGAGCAAAATCTGAAATCATAGTCCAAAAAGGTGATAAACAAGCAGCACAAGAATTACAGCAAATTTTAGGGATCAATCATATTGATGTATCTGCCACTGGCGATATAGAATCTGACCTAACAATACGTATTGGGAAAGATTGGAAATAGTTGTTAGTTATTAGTTTAGGACTTACGCAAAGCCCCCCAATTCATCGGGGGGTTGGGGGGATCTTAGAGTTGGGAATGCCTACTTTTTGGTTGCGGTTGCGGTCATTCCTGTAGTTGTTCTAATAACCAATATCTACTAACCAAATTGAAAGATTATGAAAAAAATCCTTTTTCGCTTTTTAAGTTTGCTGTTCGTTTTATGTTTGGCTTGGTTGTGGGTACTACTAGATGCTCATCCAGCTTTTGCTCAAATAGACACGATTAATTACAGCAGTACAAATTTAGAAAACCGCGATTTCTCCAATAAAGAATTGATTGGAGTCAACTTTATTGCTGCCGAAATGCGGGGAACGAATTTTCAAGGTGCTAACTTAACAAACGCGATGTTTACCAAAGGCAATTTATTAGGAGCCAATTTAGAAGGTGCAAATTTTACAAATGCTTTGGTAGATCAGGTAACGCTGGATAATGCCAACCTGAAAAACGCCAACTTTACACAAGCAACAATGAGCCGCACCCGCTTTTTTGATGCTGATATTACCGGAGCCGATTTTACAAATGCTATCATCGATCGCTATCAGGTGAAATTGATGTGCGATCGCGCTGAGGGAGTGAATCCGGAAACTGGAGTGGAGACGCGGTATAGTCTTGGATGTAGGTAGGGAGATGGGGAGATGGGGAGATGGGGAGATGGGGAGATGGGGAGAGAGGGGGTAGAAAATTATTCCTAACTCCTAACTATTCCCAATCCCCCATGCCCATTACCCATTACCCATTACCAATAATTAATTAGTCAAATTTTCCCTGACTACTAACTGAATTTCTGGTTAAATACTTTCAGTTATCTTTCGTTAGAGTATTGTCGGGTATTATTTGTGACAAAACAACAGGATAAACCGTCTCGTTCGTTTGCTGGAATTGCGGGTATTGTTGCCGCTGCTACTTTAATCAGCAAGGTTTTTGGTTTGGTGCGGCAGTTGGTTATGTCTGCCGCTTTTGGTTTGGGGCCTGCTTTTGCGGGGTTTCAATATGCTTATACTATTCCAGGGTTTCTACTGATATTACTGGGCGGTATTAATGGCCCTTTTTACACTGCTGTAGTCAGCGTTTTAGCTAAACGCGATAAGGAGGAAGCAGCGCCGTTAGTAGAAACGATTATGACGCTGATTGGTGGAATACTCCTTGTTGTTTCGATTATTTTAGTAGTTGCTGCGCCTTTATTTATTGATATTTTTGCACCGGGTTTGCTGGAGCCGGGTAAGGAGTTAGTTAGAGAAATTGCTATCCGTCAATTGCGGGTGATGGCTCCGATGGCGGTTTTGGCGGGTTTGATTGGTATTGGTTTTGGCGTGCTGAATGCTGCTAATGTATATTGGCTTCCTTCTATCAGCCCTTTGTTTTCCAGCGCTGCGGTTGTGGTTGCTGTGGGTATTCTTTATTGGCAAATTGGTAGCGAAATCAGCGCTCCGGAATATGCGATGTTGGGGGGAACTGTTTTAGCTGGGGGAACTTTAGCGGGGGCGCTGTTGCAGTGGTTTGTACAGTTAGCAGCCCAAACAAAAGCGGGTATGGGCAGAATTCGATTGCGATTCGACTTTAATCAACCAGCAGTGAAAGAAGTCCTGAAAATAATGGGGCCTGCAACCTTTTCTTCTGGTATGCTGCAAATTAACCTTTATACCGATTTATTTTTCGCTTCATTTATTAGTACTAAGGTTGCACCCGCTTTAGCCAATGCTGGATTGTTAGTACAAACACCTTTAGGAATTATTTCTGGGGTAATTTTGGTTCCGCTGCTACCGATATTTGCCCGACTAGCAGGGGAGCAAAATTGGGGGGATTTAAAATTACGCATCCGTCAGGGATTGTTGCTTTCGGCTTTTACCATGCTGCCTTTGGGTGCTTTGATAGTGGCAATAGCCCCTTTAATTGTCAAGATAGTCTATCAACGCGGTGCTTTCGATCCAGAAGATACAAAATTGGTTGCTTCTTTATTAGTTGTCAACGGCATCGGGATGTTTGTGTATTTAGGGCGCGATGTTTTGGTACGGGTATTTTACGCTTTGGGTGATGGGGATACTCCGTTTCGCATTAGTATGATCAATATTTTTCTTAATGCTTTATTTGACTTTCTATTTATTAAAGTTTTTGATTTTGGCGCACCGGGTTTAGTGTTAGCAACTGTAGGAGTAAATTGCAGTTCAACGTTGATGCTGTTATTCATACTCAACCGCAAATTAAACGGTTTACCTCTCGTAGAATGGGGTTTACCAATATTAGGATTAACTGCTGGTAGTGTAGTAGCAGGTGCGGCTAGTTATGCAACTTCTTTAGGTATTCAACAGCTTTTAACTTCAGACAATTTTTTAATTCAGCTTTTGCAATTATCAATATCTGGTTTTGTCGGATTAGCAGTTTTCGGAATTATTGCTTCAACGATGAATTTGCCCGAAGTGAATCTTTTTGTCAGTCGGATGCGACAGAAGTTTTTGAAAAGGTAAGAGTTGGATTAAATTTTGTGTAGGGTGTGTTACTAGGCTGTTAACTTTGTACCTTTTTTCAGTCTAAAAGTTCATCACAAATCCCTCTCCCCTTCTCCTGGAGAGGGGTGCCGGAGGCGGGGTGAGGGAAGTCTGTTACGATTTTGACCGACATAAAAGTTGTATGAATAAAAAGCGTAAGAAGTCCATCAAAGTCAACAGCCTAGTGTGTTACGGCACGAAATGATACCGGGTAAAACGATAGGTTAGTTAAGCCGTAACGCACCATCGAATGCAGGTGGTGAATCGCAAATTTGTTTGTTTAGGATTTATGAAAAATCGGACGGGCAAGGATGCTTATCCCACAAGATTATAAATTTAATTTATGCTAAATCAACCAAGCCCACTACAGCTTATTCAAGATGAATTATTAATACAACATAAAATACGTCTATTTGTTAAACGCGATGATTTGATTCACCCACAAGTTTCTGGGAATAAATGGCGTAAATTAAAATACAATTTAGCAGCAGCACGAGAGCAACAACAAAAACGTTTACTTACTTTCGGTGGAGCTTATTCCAATCATATTGCAGCGACGGCAGCAGCAGGTAAAATGTTTGGGTTTGAGACGATTGGTGTAATTCGAGGTGAATTAGTAAAGCCGTTAAATCCAACTTTGCATTTAGCTCAACAGCAAGGAATGAAGTTGGTTTTTGTGGGAAGAAAAGAATATCGGGAAGAAAAAGCGGAAATAGCCGCACGGTTACAGAATGAATTGGGAAAGTGTTATGTAATACCCGAAGGTGGAAGCAACGCTTTAGCGGTTAAAGGTTGTGCAGAGATAGTTGCAGAAGTACGCGAACAGCTTGATGATGATTTACCGGATTATTTTTGTGTAAGTAGCGGTACGGGTGGTACTGCGGCTGGGTTAGTTGTTGGTTTAGCCCGAATGTCTGCCTTGAAGGTATTTCCGGCGCTGAAGGGTGATTTTCTTAAAGATGAAATTAACAGCTTGATATGGCAATCTGTAGGGAAAAAATATGATAATTGGCAGCTAGTAACAGATTATCATTTTGGTGGCTATACAAAATGGAATCAAGAATTAATTGATTTTATCAATGATTTTTATGAAAAATTTAAGTTACAAATTGACCCAATTTATACAGGTAAACTATTTTATGGGGTATGGAATGAAATTGAAAAAGGTAACTTTAAAGATGGTAGTACGATTGTGGTAATTCACACGGGTGGTTTGCAGGGAATTTTCGGTTTTAATCAAAGATTTGGAGATTTATTAAATAATAGACATCTCCGGAAATGAAAAATACCCCTCTCCAAACCTCTCCCCCACTGGGAGAGAGGCTTAAAAAACCCCCATTCCCTCATAGGGTAGGGGGGTAGGGGGGTTAGGTTTGCGTGTAATTTGAAACCATAGAAATGTTTTCCGGAGATGTCTAATGTAGAGACGTAGCACTGCTAAGTCTCTCTCCCAGAAATTTGATTGTAAACGAGCGAATTTTATATAGGGATTGCTGAAAAAATATAGGATTTACGTAACCGCAACCAAAAAATAGGTATTTTCACCGTTAAGATCCCCCCAACCCCCCTTAAAAAGGGGGGCTTTGCGTAAGTTCTACAAATATAGAAGTAGCCTTTTTATAAATTTTGACTTTTGGAAAATAGCTGCGAGGTTTAATGATGCCTATTTCCGGAATCTAGTGTTAGCTAAGTGAATCATTGTTATTAGTTATCATAAAAATTCAGTAATTACCCTTAGCTATGCCAAAAAACTGCTTGCGAATTACCCATCAAGGCGAAAATATCCAACTCTCCTGGCAGCGCGGGCAAGCAGCACCACGATTTGCCGATGCGGTAAAACTTGAACATCCATTTAATAAAGAAGCTTTAACAGATTTACGCTGGTATTTAGAAGAATATTTACGCTTTCCTTATGGCATCTTCCCAGATGAAGCTGCAAAAATAGAACAAAATTTGCAGACTTGGGGAGAAGAGTTATTTGAATTAGTGTTTCGCAGTAGCGAGAAAGCGCGGGAGTTTTTTCAAGCTGCCACTTATGATGGTTTGCATAATTGCGAGTTGGCGATCGCCTCGGATGATTTCGCTATCTTAAATTTACCTTGGGAGTTGCTGTATTCTCCTGGTGACAGACAATTTCTTGCGCCTTCTTTGGCGGGAATGTCACGTAGTTTGAGCGATTATGCGGTAAGGGGAGAAATTCCGCAACTACCTCAAGATAAGCTAAATATACTTTTAGTAATTGCTCGCCCTTATGGGGAAACAGATATTGCTCTAAAAACCATTGCTCGTCCTTTGCTGGATTCTATAGCAGAAATTCGTCACAAAGTCAATATAAAAGTATTGCGTCCGCCCAGTTTTGAAGAATTTGAGCGGGAATTAAGCGCTAATAAAGGATTTTATCACATTGTTCATTTTGACGGACATGGAGATTTTGACCCCAACAGCCAAGGATTTCAGCATAGTTTGGGTGGTTTGGGACAAGGTGTATTGGTGTTTGAAAATCTTGATGGTTCACCGCAGATTGTGACAGCAGCGCAAATTGCCCAGAATTTAGCAGATTGTGGAGTGCCGATTTTTGTATTGAATGCTTGTAAATCGGCAAGGGAAGGGGAAGATAAATTTTCTTCGGTGGCGACGCGCTTGGTATCTTTGGGAGCCAAAGGTGTGGTAGCGATGGCTTATTCGGTGTATGCTGTTGCGGCGAAACACTTTATCGGCAGGTTGTATGGCGAATTGGTGAAGGGTGCAAATCTTTCTCAAGCAGTTGCAGCAGGAAGAAAAGCTGTATTGAATCAACCGCAACGTCCAAGTCCAAAAGGCGATAAAATATTGCGAGATTGGATTGTTCCGGTTTTGTACGAGCAGGAAAGTTATGCGCCGTTTATTCCTGAAGATAATACAGATGATATTTTCGATCTAGATGATGTAGAGACGTTATACATAACGTCTTTATACGGATTTCCAGATGAAGGAGCCTACGGTTTTATCGGACGCGATTACGATATTTTGCGCTTAGAGCGAGCATTTCGCCAAAATAATATCGTATTGATGCAAGGAATGGGCGGTGTTGGTAAAACTGAGTTATCTTGCGGATTTGCGCGGTGGTTAGAAGAAACTCAAGGGCGCGATCATAAAATGTTCTTTGTTTCCTTTGAACATGGCGCAACCTTGAGTAATGTTATCAGCCAAGTTGGTAGGGAAGTTTGGGGAGATCAATTAGATAAATTTAATTCGCTTCCACTAGATAAACAGCAAGCTGCGGTGTTGAAATATCTGCAAACTCAATCGTGTTTGTTAATTTGGGATAACTTTGAACCTGTAAATGGTTTTCCTACCGGGAATCAACCGTTATTAACTGGGGAAGAAAGAAACGAACTCAAACAATTTCTCAAACAGTTACGCAGCGGGAAAACTTGGGTATTAATCACCAGTCGTCGCGAGGAAGCTTGGCTTGATTGTGGTTACACGCTGTTGAATTTAGGTGGTTTGCTCGCAGGTGATGTAGAAGAATTAGCCGCCAAGATTTTGCAAACTGCGGGGGTAGATAAAAGGAAGTTGCCGAAAGAATATTTGGAGTTGTTGAAATTATTGGGGGGACATCCCTTGTCATTGCGGGTAGTGTTACCGCATTTGAAAACGCAAACACCAGCGCAGTTAATTGAAGCCTTGCGTCAGGGATTGGATACTTTTGCGGGGGAGGAAGAGGAAGGAAGAGATAAATCGCTGACGGTTTCGTTGGATTATTCCTTTAGTAAATTGTCGGAGAAAGCGAGGAGACATTTACCGTTTTTGGGGTTGTTTTGTGAGAGGGTGAATGTAGATTTGCTTAATGGTTTTTCAGAAAGCCCTGATGATGAATTTGGGCAAGTATATAAAACGGTATTTGGGGAGAATTTGCACAAAGATGATTGGTTAGCAATTCTCAATGAAGCCGCAGCAGCAAGTATTTTAGAACAATTGGATAGTACTGTATATAAAATTCATCCGGCTTTACCTTGGTTTTTACGGAAACGGTTGAATGCAATAACGCTTTTGCATAATGAGGAGGTAATCAGTGAACTCGAAAAAAAGTTGCTGATTTTCTACGCTTCTCTGGCGGATAAATACCGTGAGAAACTGATCGGCAACGCCGAATTCGCAATCTTTATCTTACGGGTAGAAGAAGCAAACCTGCTGCAAAACCTGCGTCTAGCCGAACAACAACAGCAATGGGCTGAAGCACAAGCGATTTTACAAGCCTTGGGAGAGATATACGAACGTTTAGGGCGCAAACCTGAATTTAAAGCTTTGCAACAGCGGGTGTTAAATCAAATTGGTATACATCTATCGGAAGCTAAAGCCAAGGGTAAAGATGCTTTTAATTTCTGGGTGTACCTGCGGGTTAATGAAGCGAATGAAGCACTATTAAGTGCTGATTTAGAAGCAGCAAGGACAATTTATCAGGAAATTCTCGATGAATTGATAGCTTTAAATGACTCCTCGATGAATGACAAAATTGCTGTTGCCTATCACCAACTGGGTATGCTAGCCCAAGAACAACGGCAATTTGAGCAAGCCGAGCAATATTACCTCAAAGCTTTGAAAATATACGAAGATGCAGGGGATTTGTACAGCGCTGCAACTGGCTATCACCAACTGGGTTATGTCGCTTATCAACAACGGCAATTTGAGGCAGCGCAGCAATATTACCTCAAAGCTTTGAAAATATACGAAGATGCAGGGGATTTGTACAAAGCTGCAAGTCAATATCACAATCAAGGTATGGTAGCCGAAGAGCAACAGCAATTTGAGCAAGCGCAGCAATATTACCTCAAAGCTTTGAAAATAAAAGAAAAGGCAGGGGATTTGTACAGCGCTACAACTGGCTATCACCAACTAGGTGTGGTAGCCCAAAAAAAACGTCAATTTGAGCAAGCTGAGCAATATTACCTCAAAGCTTTGAAAATATTAGAAGATGCAGGGGATTTGTACAACGCTGCAAGGGAATATCACCAACTGGGTATGGTAGCCCAAGAACGACGGCAGTTTGAGCAAGCGCAGCAATATTACCTCAAAGCTTTGAAAATAAAAGAAAAGGCAGGGGATTTGTATAACGCTGCAATGGAATATCACCAACTGGGTAACGTAGCCGAAGAACAACGGCAATTTGAGCAAGCGCGGCAATATTACCTCAAAGCTTTGAAAATAAAAGAAAAGGCAGGGGATTTGTACAACGCTGCAATGGAATATCACCAACTGGGTATAGTAGCTCAAAGACAACGGCAATTTGATGAAGCGCAGCAATATTACCTCAAAGCTTTGAAAATATACGAAGATGCAGGGGATTTATACAACGCTGCAAGGGAATATCACCAACTGGGTACGGTAGCCGAAGAACAACGACAATTTGATGAAGCGCAGCAATATTACCTCAAGGCTTTGAAAATATACGAAGATGCAGGGGATTTGTACAGCACTGCAATGGAATATCACCAACTGGGTATGGTAGCCGAAGAACAAGAGCAATTTGAAGATGCGATTAGCTATTATCAAAAAACCTTTGGTATTTTTAAACAATTCCAAGATTGGTATCGGGCTTCATCAACATTGGCTAAATGGGGAAGGGTGTTAGAAACGCAATCAAATTTTTCTGAAGCTTTACCAATTTATATTCGTGGTTTAGCAATTGGTATTGAGCATTATCAAGAGTTTATTAACTTTTATATAAATGCTTTAGCGCGGATGTTGCGGGTTTTGGGAGAAAATCAATTTGATACGATTTGGCGCGAGGTGACGGGTGGGGATTGCGCGGGTAAGGTGCGGGAGGCGATTTGGGCGGCGCGGGATAGGTTGGATGAGGAGGGGTAGTTGCTCAGATATCCGCCTTGGAATAAATTTTCGCCGTAATCCGTCTTGAAATAAATTTTCGCCGTAATCCACCTTGAAATAAATTCCTGGGCTGCATATACAAAGTCGTGTCTTCCGCCTTGGAATAAATTCCCAGGCTCATATACAAAGTCGTCTTAAGACGACTGGGGATATTTCGTTTGGTGATGATGATTTGAATTCAGTCCGTTTTCAACGGACTTCGTTTATTAGCCTGGGAATTTATTCCAAGGCGGCGGACATTTGCGAAAATTCCCAACCAGGCGGACATTTGCGGAAATTCCCAACCAAGGCGGCGGATTTTTCCGTTGGTTGGTAATGATAATTTGAATTCAGTCCGTTTTAACGGACTTCGTTTATTAGCCTGGGAATTTATTCCAAGATGTGAGTTACGGCGAAAATTCCCAATCAAAGCGGACATTTGCGAAAATTCCCAACCAAGGCGGACATTTTCGGTATTTATACCAAAACAACAATCCCAATCAAGCGAGTAAAATCAAGAAAATTTAAGCATAAGTTTTCATATAATAATCATGGCTTTTTGGCGCACTTATTATCACCTTATTTGGGCAACTAAAGAACGTCACCCTTTAATTACACCTGAAAGAGAAACCGATCTTTATAAGTATATTGTTGATAAATCTGATAGTCTTAATTGTATAATTCATGCTATTGGTGGCGTTGAAGACCACATTCATTTAGTCGCTTCTATTCCACCAAGTTTATCTATTGCTGATTTTGTCAAAAATATTAAAGGTGGTAGCGCACATTTCTTAAATAAAAACAGTAGATTATCTGAAGATAAAGTTTCTTTTAGTTGGCAGCGTGGATATGGTTTATTATCTTTGGGTAGCAAACAGTTAGAACAAGCAGTTGGTTATGTAAAAAATCAGAAAAACCATCATTCTCAAGGAAGCGCGATCGCCACTCTAGAAAAATATAATGATCAATAATGTAAAATTAAGTTGTTCTAAACTTTCCTATAAATAAAAAGGAACCATAATATGCAAGCTTACAAAGCCAAAGGCAAAATTGACGCAACAGGTAATTTAGTAGTTACACAATCTATTGAAATACCACCCGGAAATGTGGAAGTAATTATTTTACAGGTAGCTGATGAAGTTAATGATTCTACAGAAACCCCCAGTGAATCGCAATCAGAAACACCTAAAAAGCGGGAATACAAAATTCAAGCACTGAAACACTTGCTGGAAAATGCACCACCAACATCACCAGATTTCGATCCAGATGAAGCGAGATGGGAAGCTTTAAAGGAGAAACATAATTTGTGAAGATATTGATAGACACCAATATTATTGTAGATGTAGCACTTGATAGAGATCCTTTTTTCGCAGCTAGCGAACAAGTGTTACGTTTTGTCGAACAGCAACGAGTTGAAGGATATATTAGTGCATCAACCTTTAGCGATTTATATTACATTATTCGCAAAACTAAAGGTCATACTTGGACTATACAATTTTTACAAGGAATAGCAACCTTCTGCCAAGTCGCTACGGTAAACCAAGCTACAATCTCAATGGCGCTTGCTAGCAATTTCAAAGATTTTGAAGACGCAATTGTGTACGGTGCTGCGGTAATTAACAATTTAGATGCTATTGTTACTCGCAATCAAAAAGACTTCCCGGTTACAACTCCACGAATTTTAACACCCGAACAATTAATTCAAGAGTTAACATCTTCGTAAATCTATATGAATACCCAATTAGATTCAACCGAAATAAATCAAAAACAGCAACTCCTTAAAGATTACGAACCCGCACAAAAAGCATTAGCTACCCTAGAACAAAACAACGGCAATTTTAATACTGCTTTCGATGAACTTTGGACTGAAAAATTCGGTACGGATACTTACGATAAAAAATCTCTTTGGCAATCTACTTTAACTGTACTACGCAAAGAACTTTGCGGTGATGATGGTTTCCAAGCTCAATTTAAAGAATATACTAAAAACCCCGGTAGCGCTCCATTACTTACCGGGTTGATTGTTTCAATTACAACTTTATCTGGTTTACCTTTAGATCCAGCTATTTCAACAGTTGTTGTTTTATATTTACTCAAGGTGGGATTGAAGATTTTTTGCGAATATACCGAACCTGATAATAAAAACTAATATTGAAACTAAATCATCACCCGCCTTGGAATAAATTCCCAGGCTCATATATAAAGTCGTCTTAAGACGACTGAGAATTTTTTGGTTGGTGATAATAATTTGAATTTAGTCCGTTTTCAACGGACTTCGTTTATTAGCCTGGGAATTTATTCCAAGGCGGCGGATTTTTCCGTCGGTTGCTGATGATAATTTGAATTTAGTCCATTACAACTATTTAATTAGCATCACAAGTACGGCTGTAACCAAATTTTTTACACTTACCTTGATATTTCTACTAAAATACGATAAATCAAAAGGGTATTCTGTAATATCGCATTATAGATGAATTCGATGCAAAACTAATTTAATCTTACTATAATTATGGATATTTTACTGTCAGATCCCCGTACTTTAATCGTTATATTTCCTATCGTTTTAGGATGGGTTTTGGTATATATATTGCTTCAAGAAATTGATAAAGATGTTTATTGATAGACTATTTAACTGTTATTTAACTGTCAACTCTTAACTAAAACGGGAAGTAAGAAGTAAGTAGGTAGGCATAATTAAATGTAAGATGTCATTGCGTTACCCTAACGGGTCAGCAAGCTGAACACGGAGTGTTCCCTAGAGAGGGAATGGAGGAACGACGTTAGCGCAGCGTCTCCCCAAGGGAGATAGCAACCGCAGTGACTGGGATTGCTTCGTTCCTCGCAATGACTGAGCGTATTATATTTATTTGTATTAACCCACTTAGTAGGTTAGGTGATACAGAGCGAAACCCAACATTAACGTTAACGTCGGGTTTCACTTTTGAGGTAACATTTAGTAGCTAATCTACTAGGATGAACTTTGAGGAATGGTAAAAAACGAATACTAAGCAGTTTCCAATGATGGGCTAGGAAAATGCGGTTTTAATGCTTCAACCCAACGTGCAATACGCTCGTCAGTTTTCTCACTTTCATTAACTTCATCAATAGGTAGTCCAATAAATTTACCATCGCGCACGGCGGAGGAATATTCATAGGTATAACCGTCGGTAGGAATTTCACCAACAAGGGTTGCACCCAATTTTTTAAAGTGATCGTATAAGGTTCCTAATGCACTGACAAACTGTTCGCCGTGGCTCTTATAATCTCCCGCACCGAATAGCCCAATGGTTTTACCTGTAAAATCAGGTTTGTCCATCTCCATTTCAAATAATGGATCTCGCCAGTCGTTTTGGACTTCCCCAGAACCCCAGGTAGAACAACCAAAGAGCAAATGATCGTACTCAAGCATTTCATCAACACTAGTGAAATCTTCTTCCATGCTAAAAAGATCGCATAATTCTTCACCAAAATGCTCATGTATCTTTGTGGCGATTTCTTCGGTTATGCCGGAAGTACTGCCGTAAAAAATAGCCATCTTTGCCATAATTAAAGCTCCTCTGGGTTAAGCAATAAACTTTTTTGTGCTTCGATTCTGCGCGGATTTTTATTTTCAGAGATTCCCAGAGCTTATTCAATTTTAGATTTTCGCTAACAGGATTTTTGATTGGTGATGAACGGATTATTCTCGTCATCAACCGATGAAAATCTAAAATAGACAACTCAAAACACTATTCCAAATTACATTTAGATTTGTTGCTGTGTTGTAACAGATATGACGAAATCTGTTATGTGTCTCATGCATTATCTGGCAGTTGAATAATTAATTCCCCAATTCCCAATGCCCCATTCCCCATATTCGTAACCTCTTTTTCTATTACCCCTAATTTGTGCGATACACCGTATTGTTCGGCTAAGCCGCACAAAAAGCTGAACGCCTATCGCCAAAAATAAATGTCTTGTGCAACAATGGATACTCTGATTATTTTAAGTACTTGTAAAATTGACGATCAAAGCCGCTCTAAATTGGGATTATTTTAATCTAATTTCAACACTATTAGGACTTACGCAAAAGTAACGATAAATGAGGTATCCCCAACGTTAAGATCCCCCCAACCCCCCTTTTAAAGGGGGGCGTTGCGTAAGTCCTAACTATACTAAATAGTTTTCACAACTTTCATCGAAACTCCACCACTAGGAACAATTGTAATACCCCGACGCACTGGTTTTACTGGTTTTTTATCGACTAATTCCAATGCAAATTTTTGGATAATAGTTGTTAATATCAATTTCATTTCATACATTGCAAAAGCCGCACCAATACAGCCCCGATAACCTCCCCCAAAAGGCAAATATTCAAATGCGGAAAACTTTTTATTTAAAAATCTTTCGGGAATGAATTTATCCGGTTGTTGATAAGTTGTTTCCTGACGATGAGCTAAATATATACAGGGAACTAAAACCGTACCTTTGGGAAACTTTTCTCCAGCAACTTCTACTTTATCTATAGCCATGCGGGGAGTACAAATTAAAGCTATGGGGTGAAGTCGCATGGTTTCGGAACAAACTGCATTTAGGTAAGGTAGTTGAACAATTGTTTCTGGGTTTTTTTTGTTTAAATTATCTAAATTATCTAAACTTTGTAATTCGTTAATTAATTTATCTTTAACTTCTAGATGCGAGTGAATCAGATAAAATAACCACGCTAAAACTCCAGATGTGGTTTCGTAACCCAAAAGCAATAAAGAAACTAGTTGATCTCGCAATTCCTTATCAGTCATTTTACCGCCATTTTCGTCACTCGCTGACATTAACAAACTTAAAATATCTTCCCCTAAATTATCCTTTTTTATTCTACGTTCGGAAATCTCAGCATATATTAATTTATCAATTTCTTCCCGTCTTTTGAGATAATTTCCCCAGGGACTCCATTTTCCTAAATCTTGCTGTAAAGGTGGAAAGAAAAATAAGCTAGAAAACAGCGGTTTAGTAATATCATCTAATAAAGCGGTTAATAATTTTATTAATTTTTCGTAACGTTCCCCTGGAGTAATTCCAAATACCACCTGAAGGATAATTTGTAAAGTAATATCCGGCATTACTTGCTGCATAGAAACAGTATTACCAGGTTTCCAATCGCGAATTACATTATTAGTAATATTGCATATTGTATCACCGTAGGATTTTAGGCGATCGCCATGAAATGGAGGCATTAATAATTGTCGCTGCCGATTATGTGATTTACCCTCTTGAAAGACAATAGAATCGCTGCCGAATAACGGTTTGAATACATGAGTAGCTTTTTTAAAATCTAATTTATTCGCGGAGATAGCGAAACAATCGTTAATAGCTTGGGGGCTGCTGAAGAAGACAACTGGCGGGGAATTTATACCCAAGACTCGTAAACTAAAGGTATCTCCATATCTTTGTGCATGGTTATCGAAAAAGTTTATCGGGTTAGCAATTAATTGTAGGGTTTGGATTAAGGAATTAGTCATATAGATGGTAATTTATCGCACTTCATTACACCGCAAAGACACAAAGCTTGCGGAATTATATAAATAATTAGAAGAGTGTTGTTTTAATTTATTTTACAAGTTTGATTTTACAACAATAAAGGCGCAAAATAGCTTATCATCAGCATAATTTTTGCTAGAGAATCATCAAAAATAAAAGCCTCTCCCTAAAAAAAAGAGAGAGTATGTTAGCTCTAAGCCTTTCAGTGGCTAGGCTAAAAACTTATTCAACAATCATCTAACTTGTGTTAAATAAAGGCGAAATTACTTTCCTCAAGATTCCCTTCCATACCCAATAAAACTGCAACATCTTGACTTAAAACATTAATTGTAGTTTTACCATCATCTATTTTGAAAGTTATATCTTCAAAAGATAAACCAATACCCGCAATTCCAATTACATCAACTCCACTTTCAAAGTCAGTAATTGTATTTGCGTTTAGCGGCAACTCTGCTGTCACAATCCAAAATTGATCTTTACCAGCACCACCACTAATTATATTTCCACCTTTTTCAGTAACAAAAAACCGATCGTTACCATCACCACCAATTAATCTATCGTTACCACCTGCAAAAAAGGTATCATCTCCATCACCACCATTCAAACGATTTCCTCCCCTACCTTGGGATGCATCCAAAATATCGTTACCAGCACCACCATTAATAACATCGTTTTTCCCGGCGAATAATTCATCATTACCGCTACCACCGAATACCCGATTACCACCGGAAATACTTTGAGTGGTATCTACTAAATCGTTACCTTTTCCAGCAAATACGACATCTTTATTACCATCAAAATCTGGTAATAATCCAGTTTCCAAAATATCATCTTCAGCATCACCAACAATCAAAACTTCGGTGAGATATTCAAACTTTTCTCCCGGTAAAGCAGGTGTATTTCATGGCGGCATCCGTACTGGATTTTGCTGCTCGTAAGCATATGCCAATCCTATTAACGTAGATTCAGTAAATGCTTGACCAAACAAAGAGATACCAACAGGTAAACCCTCTTCAGTATATCCCGCAGGTACTGTAATATCGGGGAAACCCGTTAAGTTAGCTAAATAGTTGGCTCTGTAGGGGTCGCCGCCAACGTTTTCTAAATCGGCTTGATAAGTTGGGTCGTCAATTACGTTACCATCGGAATCAGTAATCGGAGTTGGTGGAGTGGCAATGGTTGGATAAACTATGGCATCTAATTTGTTGTCAACGAAAATATTATTTAATTCTTCCTGCAATTGTGGAATACCTTGATTAATCGCTGTTTGATATTCGGGATTATCCAAACCACCAAATTCTAAGGAATCTTCGTATACTGCAATCCGATTGGGATTAACTGGAGTTTCCGAATTAACCAATTCTGGATCTTTACTAGCTGCAATTAATTCCTCTAAATCCAAAATAATCTCTGGCTACACCAATTCTTGCACCTTTTAAAGCATTTTTATCCAAAAATTGAGTATAATCATCAAAAGTTTTTCCCTTGCTTGCTTCCGTTGCCGGATCGTTGGGATCGACACCAGCCATTACCCCCAGTGCGATCGCCGCATCTTCAACAGAAAGAGCCATCGGGCCAGCCACATCTGCGGTAAGCGCGAGGGGAACTATACCATCAGCACTCACCAATCCCCGCGTCGGTTTTATACCTACCAAACTCGTAACGGAAGAAGGGCCGCGAACCGAACCTGCCGTATCCGTACCAGTTCCCAAAGTCGCAAAATTCGCCGCAATTGCCGCACCCGTACCGCTACTCGAACCACTAGCATCGCGATTGAGATTATAAGGATTGAGCGTTAAACCTCCCAAAGAACTGTAACCAAGCCTTCCAGAAGAAAGAGCAAATTCGCTCATATTGGTTTTACCCAAAATAATCGCTCCAGCATCGCGAAATTCGCTTGTAGTAAAGGCATCATCTGGAGGAATCGAACCCGCTAAAACATCAGAACCCGCTGTAGTCGGTAAATCAAAGGTGTCATAATTATCTTTTAAAAGTACTGGAATTCCATACAAAGCTCCATCCGCACCTTGATTTCTCAACTTTGCATCTAATTGCTTCGCCGTTTCCAAAGCATCGGGATTAACCGAAATTACCGCAGAAAGATTTGGCCCTTGATCGTCATAAGCTGTAATTCGATTCAGGTAGAGTTGGGTTAATTCCTCTACACTCAAAGCTCCGTAATTAAATGCTGTCTGAATATCGTTGACAGTAGCTTCTTGTAAATTAAAAGTAGATGGCGCTGAAAGATTGAAGGTAGAAGGCATATTTTTTGACCTGTAACTTTGGGGTTTGATATTGCTGTACGAAAAATTACTCACAGCAAAACAGTAAGGCTTGGTAACTGAACTTTAGCCAATTACGTCATTTTATTAGGGCTGATTCGATTCAAAAGTTTAGCTCGCAAGGAATTGACACAAAAAAATTTAGCGTTCAGCTATGCTGTCTCTGTCGCCGATACATCCTACAATTAATTTACACTGAAAACTACAAATCTTAACGAGTAAGATATATTACTTTTATTCTTCGTTCGTAACTAATTTTTTGTTATAGAACAGCCATATAATTAGTGTTTGATTGCTGTCTTCTCCCAACTTCCAGGAGACGTAGCACTACAACCCGTTGGAATGAATGAAAAGGACTACTAGCATAGCAAAGCGCAATCTTTTCTATATAAATTGTCAGTATTTTTTTAATTAAAATTGCGGAATCCTTATGTCTTGCTTTGGAGACTCTCTTGTAGTTACTTATAGCAGGTAAATTTTGGAGGATATCGTGAATACCGCAAATCTTCCTACTCTTAGAGAAGGTTCAAAAGGCGCGGAAGTCATCAAGCTACAAGAAATTTTAAAACAAATCAATTTTTATTCTGGTGCAATTGATGGAATTTTTGGCTCTCAGACTAAAAATGCAGTTGTTAGATTTCAGCGTGAATATGGGCTTGTTGCAGATGGAATAGTTGGCTCAAAAACTTGGTCTAAATTAAATGAAATTGCAGGTGGGAATATGGAATGGCGACGCATGACGGAAGCTGAAGAAATAAATGAAATTAAAATGATTGTTAATAATCGTATGGGTGTAGCAGCGCTTAATTTATTAGCATTAGAAAGTTTTCTTGGTTTTCAGTGTACCAGAAGCTTTTATATTAATGAAAAGTTTGGCGGCAATCAAAGGATAATGAGAGTTAAATGCGATCCCCCAAGAGGAGCATCCAGTGCTGTAGCTTATGAAGAAATCCGCATTATCTTCAATCTTTTTGAAGGGCAAATTGAAACTTTTGATGTTGAAAGAGTTATAGAAGGAACCGAACCGAAAATTAAATTGCCGGATTAATTTTTAGTTAATTAGCGAATGGTTAATACGAATAGAAAGATATCGCAGGCGTTGAAGAACAATGTCTGCGATAAATTTTTTGAGGAATTTGAATCGCGATCGTATCTTATAAAGTCCGATAAATTCGCTATAATCCCAGTAATCTTGATTAAATTGGTTTGTAGTTGCGCTTTAGCGCTTCCTTTATATAGCAGCTAACTAATAAAGTGGTTAATTTCAACCCTTATCTACAATCGATCGGCAATACTTACGCCCAATGGTGGGATTGTTACACCATAACTGATGTTGTAGGAAATCTTCGGCACGAGCAACAAAAGCGTTCAGCGATGCTGCCTCTATCGCCATTTTTCAATTTTGGGTTGATGGTAGAGAAAGTTAAACAGCAGCAAGAAGAAGAAACCGAACGTTTAACGGTTATTGAAGGTTTACGTAAATACGCTGACAAGCACGTGTTATTAATAGGTCGTCCGGGTTCTGGTAAATCCACAGCGTTGTTACGGTTGTTGTTGGAAGAAACCTCTCCCCATGAACGCGGAGCGTTTTCTCGTAGAGTAACCCCTCGCCTCTTAGGAGAGGGGCTTAATTCTCCCCATTCCCTCGTAGGGAAGGGGGCTGGGGGGTTAGGTCAAATTCCCATCCTTATAGAACTTCGCTTTTACAAAACTTCAATCATCGAATTAATCCGCGACTGTCTCAAACGTCACCAATTGTGGTTAGAAATCGCTGAAATAGAAAAATTGCTGTTTGCAGGAAAATTCCTTTTGTTAATTGATGGTGTAAACGAATTACCATCGGAAGCAGCAAGACAAGATTTACAAAAATTTCGCCAAGATTATCAGAAAACCACACCGATGATTTTCACGACGCGAGATTTAGGGGTAGGTGGTGATTTAGGAATAGAGAAAAAGCTGCAAATGCAACCTTTAACAGAAACCCAAATGCGGGATTTTGTTTGTGGTTATCTTCCAGAGCAAGGGGAAGAAATGCTCAAGCAGTTGTCAGGGCGTTTGCAGGAGTTGGGAGAAACACCTTTATTATTAATGATGCTTTGTTCGGTGTTTGTTGATAATCAAAACAAAGTACCATCAAACTTGGGTTCGGTATTTCGTCGCTTCACTGAAATTTACGATAATAAATTCAAACAAGATATTCCGGTAACAGATGAATCTCGCCGTTGGTGGAAACGGTTATTGCAGCATTTAGCTTGGGTAATGACTCATGGCGGAACCTCTCCCCAAACCCCTCGCCTCTTAGGAGAGGGGCTTCATGCTTCCCATTCCCTTGTAGGGAAGGGGGCTGGGGGGTTAGGTTTCTTGAAAACCGAAATTCTCGTTGCTATTCCGATACAGGAAGCTAGAAATGTTTTGACTCAGTTTCTCAAAGAGCAAGATTATCATCAGCCAAGGGATGCAGAAAAATGGTTAGATGATTTGCTTAAACATCATTTGATTCAACTTGGTGCAGAAAATCAAATTCAGTTTCGTCATCAACTGCTGCAAGAATATTACGCTGCTGAAAGATTATTGGAAGAGTTACCGAAGTTGAGTGATGATGATTTGCAGTGGGAATATTTGAATTATTTGAAGTGGACGGAAGTTGTAGCGTTGATGATGCAGTTGGTAGATAAGCAATATAGCGCGGTGGGTTTGGTGAAGTTGGCTTTGGGGGTTGATTGGCAGTTAGGTGCGAGGTTGGCGGGGGAAGTTAGGGAAGAATGGCAAGGTGAAACAGTTGGTTTGATTGATGTTTTAGGATTGCCAAAATTATTAGAAATTAGATTATTGAATATAATACAATCTAATGTGACAGTTGATTCACTAATTGAAGACTTAAAAAGTGAAGAATATGAAGTTTGTATATATGCTGCAAATACTTTGGCAAAGATTGGTTCAGATATAGCAATTCCTGCCTTAGTTCAAGTTTTACAACATGAATATTTTCAAGTTCGTGAGTCTGCCGTAAAAGCTTTAGGTCAAATAGGCTCTGATAGAGCAATTCATAGTCTAATAGAAGTACTAAAAAATCAAGATGAAGATGATTCAGTTCGTGATTATGCTGCTGTTGCTTTGGGAAAAATGAGCCAGATCAATGCAATAAAAGCTGTAAAAATTGAATTAAAAAATAAAGTTAATCAAGATGATAATAGGTCTTTTCTCAGCCATGCAGCAACTGCTTTAGGTGAGATTGGCTCAGATACAGCAATTTCTTTACTTATTGAATTATTAAAAGATAAATACTGGAGTGTTCGTGCAAATGCTACATTATCTTTAGGAAAAATAGCTTCTGAAAAAGCTGTTCCTGCTTTAGTTGAAATGTTGAGAGACGAAGATGCTGATGTTCGTGCCTATTCCGCAGAGGCTTTGAGTAATATTCGCTCAAAGGTAGCGATTCCTGCATTAACTGAAGTGTTACAAGATCAAGATTCTAATGTTCGTATAACAGCAAAATTAGCTTTAGATGAAATTTGTTCGCACAAATCGACTAGCGAAAATAATTTAGATATATCAATCAATGTCGATAAGAAAGCTTCAAAAACTTATATAGAAAGTCTTTGGGATGCAGCAGCTAGAGGTCAATTGAGTTTTAATACTTACCTTTTTGCATTAATTAGAAAAATTAAATACGATTTTAGCGATCTAGATTCCGATCGAGTTATTTCTTCACTAACTGAATATTTAAAACAGGAAGATTATGTTAAGGCAATTGGTGGAGCAAATCTTGAGTTACTTATGTATGAACTCGAAAAAACCCAACAACACCTAAAATACTACAAACCCATCCCTAAACTCATTATGTCCAATACTTCCCACAACTACGCTCTACTCATTGGTGTTGGTGAATGTGACGAAGACAAATTATCACTACCAGTTACGGTAAAAGATATCCAAGCACTAAAATCTCTCCTCACCGACTCCAACTTATGCGGTTACATCGACAATAACATTCGTCTTCTCTATAACAAAACCGCTACCAAAGAAAAAATCCTCGAAAATTTAAACTGGTTAAAACAACAAGCCGAAAATGACCCAGAAGCAACTATACTTATTTACTATTCCGGTCACGGTTGCTTAGATAATTCTCAAAATTACTATCTCATTCCCCACGAAACCGATAGAGCAGACATTCCCGACACTGCACTTTCAGCAGAAACCTTGAACCAAGCATTACGAGAAATTCCCGCACAAAGATTATTAGTAATTATAGATAGTTGTCACGCTCAAGGAATGGCGACTTCAAAAGACGATGCAGGGAATAATAAGCGATCGCCCATACCCAAGAGTTTTACTCAAACAGCTTTACCAAAAACCATTATTGACGATTTAAAAGGTACGGGAAGAGTTGTATTTACATCCTCTACCGGAACACAATTATCTTGGATTCGCAGCGATAGGGAAATGAGCATTTACACTTATCATTTGCTCGAAGCTTTACAAGGTGCGGGAAATCAACCCGGAGATAAGACGGTGAAAGTTTCTCATTTAATGAATTATCTGAGTAAAACTGTTCCGTCAACAACACAGCAGGAATATCAAACCGAACAAACACCATTCTTTGATTTCGCGACAGAAGACTTTCCCGTGGCTTTATTACGTGGTGGTAAAGGTTTACCAGAAGAAGGATATGAAAGCGTCAAAGCAGAAGCAGAAGAAAACATTCGCAGCATCAGCAATAAAGTTAAAGATGGTGTGGGAATAGTTGGCGATCGCAATATTGGTTTTAATATAGGTACAGCAGGGAATATAACTTTTGGTGATATTTCTTCAAAATAAACATGATTAACTTTGAGTTGTAATTTTTTTATTAAGTTAACCCGCAAAATAAATTCTAAAAGGTTCAGCTAAAATCCCTAATATCCGATCCAATTGCGTAATAAAATATTCTGTTAAATCAATTTTTACTAAATTATCTTCCAAGATCATAAATTTCCAGTTAGTACCTGTAGAAACAGCACCATAAATAATTTGCCCCTCCAATCCTTTACGAGTATTAAACATTTGAGCGGCAACCATTTGAGCTACACATTGTCCTAAGCCGATACGGATATCATTATCTTTAGCCTCTACCAATGTTAAAACCGGAGCAGTTACCAATGATTGATTGCTGGATGCGCTTAAGAGAAAATCACAAGCACCAGTTAAACTCTTGGATTCATCAATATTAAATGTATTACCAGAAAAATAACCGATTTTATTCTGAAATCTTCGCCTTACTTCTAATAATATTGGCGTAATAATCAATTCCGAACGAGCTTTTTCCGTACTAATACTCGATGCTAAATCTAAAGTCTCATCCAAAGTTTCTTTTAAACGTTGAGAAGGTTCCATAGCTTCAACTTGACCAAACAAATGAGAAATATCTTCTACATTCAATTCTAATTTAGCAACAGCTTGGTCTATTGTTTTAAAGTCGCTGTATGACATAATTTATCTTAAGAGAGGGAACGGGGAATGGGGAACGGGGAACGGTGAGAAGAGGTTATATTAATATTGAGAGAAATAATTAACAATCAAAGCATCTCTAATTAACTGGGTTAAATTAAATATAAAACCTCACCCTGCCTCCGGCTGCCCTCTCGAAGAATCAGGAGAGGGATTGAGGGAGAGGTTAATTGCGTGCTTGATAATCCAAATTCCAAAATCTAAAATCTAAAATCCTAACCAACCGTTTCTAAACTGCGAGATTCAACAACCCGCTTACCTTTAACAACCATTTGAATCGAACGATTTGGGCCAGTTACCAAACCGCGACGTTTAGGTTTTACTTCACCACTATCAATCAAATCTAACTGCAAACTTGTTAAAATCTTCGTCAAAATCAACTTCATTTCAAATTGAGCAAACGCCATACCAATACAGCGTCTTGCACCACCACCAAAAGGAATAAATTCGTAAGGTGAAAACTGTCTTTCTAAAAAACGTTCCGGTTTAAATTTCTTGGGTTCGGGATATAAATCTTCTCTTTGGTGAACTAAATAAATTGAACCATATAATAATGTACCTGGTTCAAAATCGTAACCGCACAGCGAAACAGGCGTTTCTACCTTTCGCTGAAATAGAAGTATTGCTACCGGATAAATTCGCAAAGTTTCATTACAAACTGCATTCAAATATGGCAGTTTATTGATAGTGTTAAAATCGGAATTTTCATCTAAACAATCGAGTTCTGCCAATAACTTTTCCCGAACTTCAGGTAACTTATGAATCCAGTACAAAGCCCAAGTTAAAGCAGTTGCGGTGGTTTCATGACCTGCAAATAACAACGTTATTAATTCATCGCGTAATTCAGCATTAGTCATGGCTTCGCCATTCTCATCCCGTGCTGCCATTAACATACTTAAAACATCAGTACGCGAATCATCGGGCTTTGCACGTCTTTCTTCTATTTCTTCATTAAGCAGTTGATGAATTCGTTCCTTTTGACGCAGAAAATTTCCCCAATGACTTTTTGCACCTAAATCTCGTTGCAGAATCGGAAAAATCATAAAAGCTGCATTGATAGGTGAACTTCCCCCAGCCTCCAAAATCGAACCGAGAAGTTTTTCTAATTCAACAGCGCGATCGCCTTCGTAAATTCCAAACACTGCCTGCATAATTACCCGCATGGTAGTAGCCTGCATCCCAAAACGCACATCGAAGTTTTGACCAACTTCCCAGCTATTCATTATCTCCGAGGTAACTTGATTTATCGTATCGCCATAACAACGCATTCTATCGCCATGAAAAGCAGGCATCAATAACTGACGCTGACGGCGATGTGCATTACCGCTCGCCATAATTACAGAATGCTTACCCATCAACGGTTCAAAAGCTTTGTTTCCTTCTGATGGAACGCTAAAATCCGTCTTATCGTTAGTTAGTATTTGCTGTAGTGCTTGCGGATTACTAATAAAAACCACACGAGACTTTAAGTTTAAAGTGAAAATATCCCCGTAGCGTTTGGCACAGTTATCCAGCATCGACAAAGGATTGAGGATAAATTTAAGCGTTTGGATAAAAGAAGGAGTCTTGGGACCATTTGGTAATTTCATGGGCTTCTAATGAATTGTCTTTTATTAATGGTAATTATTTTTCAAATTTTAGGCATCTGGAGATGGGGGGATGGGGGAGAGAGGGTAGAAAAACTCCTAACTCCTAACTAAGTAACTAGGTCAAATTAAATGTAAAACCTCACCCTGCCGTATCGCTTCCCTTATTAAGGAGAGGGATTGAGGGTGAGGTCTTATTATTTTATATTTAATTACGTCTATCTACTTATGCCCAATTACCAATTCCCAATTTTAATAACTAATTAAAATAACGAGTGATTATCTCATCAATTTCTTCTTCATCTGGTAGCCAGTAACTAGCATCAAACTCTCTATCATTACTAACTCTACCGGGTAAAGTTAACATCTTTATATCCGAGCGATTTGTTCGGACACCAAAATTAACCAAAGTTAATAAACTATCAAGTGTTAAATTTGTATCAATATTTTCTTTTATAGTACCGAGAATAATTGGCGATCGCGCTAATGTTGCAGGATTCAAAGCCTGTTGTATCAAGGCTTGCATGAGTAATTGCTGCCGTTCAATTCTTCCGATATCTCCTCTTCCATCATTACGGAATCTCAGTAGTTGTAATGCTTTGTCGCCGTCAAGATGCTGCTCTCCAGCTTTCAAATTAATATATAAATGTTGGGAATCGTCTTGATATTTTAAATCCTTGGGAACGTTAACTGTTACACCTCCTAAAGCATCAACTAGTTTACCGACTCCCAAAACATTAATCCTAACGTAACCATGTATATCTATATTTCCTAAAAGATTCTGAACGCTTTTAGCACTTAAATAAGCACCACCCAAACGATTAGCTGAATTAATTTTTCTCAAACCATAACCTTCTATTTCCGTGCGGGTATCTCTGGGAATAGAAAGCATATTTAATTGATTAGTTTTCGGATCGAATCTAATCAATAACATCACGTCGGAAAGTCCATCAAAGGAATTTATTTGGGGTAAATATCCTAAGTCTTTACTTTCTTCCGGTGCATTTTGCGTATCTGGAGGAAGTACGCTCATTCCCATCACCAAAATATTGACGGGACGATTTAACTGTAAAAATTGACCTCCATCAATAGCATTGTCATTAAAAAAATCCGTTTCTTCTGGTTTAAGATTAGCTTGCATAAATGGCTTGCCAGTCAAGAAAAATCCAAATAATCCTCCAGCGACAGCCGACACAATCGCAAGTTGAACCATTTTCCCCCAAAAACCCCCCTTGCTTTTGGGTTGAGTATTCCTCTCATTAGCGCCGTTTATTTGAGGATTTTCCTTATGAATCAATTCCTTCAATTTTCCCATAAATGAAATTAGAGTAAGTAACTCGAATTTTTTGAGTAAATAAATTAATAAATAAATTACAGATTTTTCAATCGCGCATTTTTAATAACTACAATTCGGCTGCTGCTGATTGCGTAAAATCTTACGGTAATTTCTCTAAAGATTCATGAGTATAATTATCTAATATTGGGAATTGGTAACTGGTAATAGTTAATTGGTAATAGGTAATTGGGAATGGGGAATGGGGAATTGGGAATTGGGAATGGGGAATATCAAAATCAAGCTCTGTAAGCATGGATAGATTTAAAACTATTTTTTATAGCTGGTTTGATTAATTTCATCAAGGTTTCTCTTAATGCAACATTAATTGGATGCTTTAATTTACCCATTTGTGCCGATCTTAAGGACTGTTTTACAATAGACTTGGTACGTGGAAATCTCAGAGATTCATATTTACGAAAAGCTACTTCTGCCTCTGAGTGTTCGAGTAAACATTTAGTTACAACCAGTGCATCTTCTAATGCCATACAAGCCCCCTGCCCTAAAGTTGGTAGAGTCGGATGTGCAGCATCACCTAGTAAAGTTATATTTTGCTTGCTCCAAGGTAAAGCCGGTACTCTATCGTAAAGGTCAGTTTTAATAATATCTGTTTCATCTGTAGCAGCAATTAATTCGGGAATCGAACGAAACCAATCTTGAAACATATTTTCAAGTTGTTTTTTTCGTTCAATTGCCGCATCTGGTTGATTTTCTGGAGCTAATGCTGCTGCATACCAATACATCCGATTTTTACCAAGCATCATAAATCCAAACCCTTTTCCCCTTCCTAAAAACTCTCTGATATACCCAGAGGGATATGTGTTGGGAATATGAGAAGTTAAACCCCGCCAAGTTGTAAAATTCCGATAAATTGGTGGCTGTTGACCAAATAGCTCAGTTCTTACTCTCGAATTTAAACCATCAGCACCAATCAAAGCATCACCTTCAATAGTTAAACCCGATGCAAAATCAGCGCGAACTTTATTTTCGTGTAGCTCCAATCGTTCAAAAGTCTCTCCTAAAATAAATTGCTTTTCGGGTAATTTACTCCACAACAGTTTGTGTAAATCAGCCCGATGAATACCTATCGTTGGAAGCTCGAAACCATCTACAGGCAGATTAACTAACTCTTTCCCGTGTTGAGAATTGAATTGATAGTTTGAGGTGATAACCCCTACCCGTAAAGCTGCTTCTAACAAACCTAGTTTTTTCAATACGTGAGTAGCATTTGCCCAAAGTGCAATTCCAGCACCCACCTCCCGTAATTCTTTAACACGCTCGTAAACAACTGGTTCAAATCCATTACGGTGAAGGGCTAATGCTGTTGCTGCTCCTCCAATTCCGCCACCAATTACAATGATTTTTTTATTTGAGTGCATCTTTTTTTAAGAATATATTCTATTTAACTAACTTACGCGATGTTTAGTTAATGGTCAAATATTTTGGTGTTGCTCCCTAGGTTAATTTCACTTCTTGCACCATTCTCAACACCGCCTGGGACTGCAAGTCCCAGTCTAATAGCGAAAGTCCTATAAATAGGACTGGGGAAGGCTTTTATTTAGTGCGTTTCAACGTACTTTGTATATTAGCCTGGGAATTTATTCCAAGGCGGTTAGCTTGTTGAAATTGCTGCACAATATGAAGTGAATTAAACTTGCGCGTTGACAGGTAAAGAAACTTCTCTCTATGCTAATTAACGCGAATGTAAGTTGAAAATTTCTGTATCTATGGCTGACTCAACAAGAAAAAATTCCTCGTCAAAAAAACCATCTCGGAGTCGCTCCCGCGAAGCTACTCAAGCAGAAATCTTGGATGCAGCAGTAGAGGAATTTGCTCTAAATGGACTTGCGAATGCTCGTATTGAAACCATCGCAGCCAATACTGGTGTTACTAAAGCGATGATTTATTACTATTTCCAAAGCAAAGAAGGTTTATATTTGGCGGTTTTAGAAAGAGGATTTAATGTTTATATGCGGCCGCTTCAAGAACTTTCTTTAGATAATTTACCTCCTGAAACTGCTTTAGAACAATTTGTACGCTGTCTTCTTTCTAATTTAGTAAAAAATCCCAATTGGCCGTTGATTATGTGTTATGAAGCACTGCAAAATCAAGGAGAGTATTATAAGCAAATTAATATTCACAGTATTGATGAAATATTGATTGCTATTTTAAAGCGAGGAGTTGCAGATAATAGCTTTCGTTTTCTCGAACCTAGAATGACGGCTAATGATATTATTGGCATTTGTGTATTTTATTTTCTCAGTCGAGAAGGAGTTAAACACCTTTTTCCTGGTAAAAAGATGTTCGGTAAGCAGATGTTAGAATTACACGTGCAACAGTCAATTGAATTCATTATGGCAGGAGTACGGCATAATTGAAAATCAAATTAAAATCAAAAATCAAACTTGAGCATCGATCAACATCTCCGCAGCATCTTTTAAATTACTTTCAAACCCACTAAACCCAAATAATCTTCTTTGCGAAAACGCTCCATCTATCAACAATAATAAATACTTCCCCAACTGTTCCGTATTGGGAATACCTGCATTTTCTGCCACGATTATTAAACGGTGAAGCATTTCTTTTTTATGTGCGATCGCCACTCGATGCCCTGGATAATCTAGTTGAGGAAATTCGCTGGTAGTTATCAAAAACGGACAACCGTAACACTCCGGTTTCATCAATAGTTCGTCTATCCACTCGAATACTGCTAATAACTGCGCTTTGGGATTATCTGGATGCTTTCCCACTGCAATATCAAAACATTCCCAAAAAAGGCGGTTACGCTCTTCTAAAAACGCCACAACTAAATCATCTTTTGATGGAAAATAACGGTAAAGCGTCGTTTTAGCAACTCCCGATTCGGCGATGATTCTATCTACCCCTACAGCTTGAATCCCATACTGGTAAAATAGATCGCTAGCAACCTTTAATATACGTTCTCGCGCCGAACCATCGGCTTTTCTTGGCATCTCTTTAGAACAAATCGTCTATTGACATGATACAGACCTGTCTGTTATTTTTCAAGAAGTTATACAATACAGACCTGTCTGTTTTTAATCATTAATTAATTTAATTTCAGGAGTGTGAAATCATGAAAATCGGCATAATCGGCAGTGGAAACATGGGACGTTCCCTCGGTATACTTTGGGCAGAGCAAGGACATCAGGTATACTTCGGTGCGAGAACGGTAGAGAAGGGTAAAGCTGTTGCAGATACGGCTGGAAATAGCACTCAAGGCGGTACCAACGATGAAGCCGCAGCCTTTGGAGAGGTGCTGCTTTACACTATCCGTGGCGTGAATCCAGAAGAAGTTGTTTCCGATCTAGAAGTGTTGTCAGGAAAGGTTTTCATTGATTGCAATAACTTTGAAATTCCCGAAGGTTTTGCTTATCCCCCTATAGAACAATCTTTAGCTGAAAAGTTAGCGTTAGAGGTTCCAAAAGTTCGGGTAGTTAAAGCATTTAATACGATGGCGCAAGAAGTTTTTGAACTTGTACCGACACCGTTGAAAGATAATAACGTTTCTTGTTTTGTCGCGGGGGATGACGAAGAAGCCAGAAATATCGTAATGAAGCTTGCGGAAGATATTGGATTTAACCCAGTTGATTGCGGTGGTTTGCGAAATGCGCGTTTGTTGGAAGGGATGGGGAATTTTATTCGATTCATGATAATCGGTCAAAAATTGGGTTCTTATGCAACAATTTCAGTTAACGTGCTTCCTGCCGCAGAAAAAGAGCGTTTGGGGGGAAGACAGGTTTCTAAATTAAATTAATCACGTTGAAGGTGGATTATTAAAAAAAGTGAAATAGCCAGTGTAAACCGAATTGAAAAAGGTTGCTCGCTAGCACTAATATCAACACAGCGTAGAGAGAGAATCTACCTTTGTGGTTTGTCCAATCCTCTGTAGGTGTAGGGGTTTCGGTCGAATCCGATACTAAGGGTAGATTTGCTTTAGCGATTACTCCAGCTCGCTCTTCTTGCAAACAGCAAACTTTGGTGGTGGAATATTGGCTCCAGCCTCGTTGCTCTGCTTCTTCAAAGTCTTTGGCACTCAAGCTTAAGTGGGGGACTTTGACGTTGCGATCGCTAGCCATATTCAGAGCAAGCCGCAAATCCTTATGCAGTAATTTGACAGTAAAGGCGGGGTGTTGAGAGATATCGTCACAGCGTCGTGAGAACCAATAGTGGGGTAAGCCGTGAATGTCTCCAGGGTTTTGAGCAAAAGATCCCAAGCGCAGGGTATCCCAAATAGTTTGTAATTCAATTCCCTGAGCTAAACCCAAAGTAATTCCTTCACTCACGGCTTGAACTGCGATCGCGTTTACAGCATTGTGGATCAGCTTGCATTTAGTTCCAGAGCTAATCTCTCCACAGTATAGAACGCGATCGGCCATTAATTGGAGCAGGGGCTGAACTTTGGAGAAGGTTTCTTTTGAGCCACCGGCTAGAACGGCTAAACCCATGTCTTTCTGGCTTTGGGCACCTACAGGGCAATCATTAAAGGGGGCATCTAACATCTCAACCCCCAATTTTTGCATAGTTTGATGAAGTTTAAGCACTGTTTCCACAGAGTTGGTGGTAATATCCACGTAGACACTACCCGGTTGCAATCCTTGACAAAGGTTGTCTTCGCACTCCATCACCGCACTCATAACGTCAGCCGGAGTCGGTAGGGAAGTAAAAATTACCTGCGAAGAAATTGCAACTTCGGCACAACTATCGGTGATGCGGGCACCGAGGGGCTGCAACTCTGCCATAGAATCTGGATTGATGTCGTACACATAAACTTCATAGCCGTGGGCTAGAAAATTAGCGGCTTGTCGCCCTCCAATATTGCCACAACCGATGATACCGAGAGTCGGACGATTGGAGGAGGATTCAGTTGTTGTGCTGTTGCTTGTTAACATATATTGCTTGACTGCTTGTGTCTCAGATTAGATGATGATGATAATTAGCTGCATTTAAAATCGGAATAATCCTCAAGTCTTATTACCGTATTAATGAAGATAATTTTTGAGCCTGGAGCATATTTTTTCTAAAATATTTTATACTAAATACGGTAATATTATGTCCGCGTCCTTATAAGTCGAATCTGTTTAGATAAGTATGCATTCAGGTGTCCGGTTGCTTGTCATCTTCTAGCCTGACAGGAATAGCGCTTCTTATTAATGTCTGCATCGCTATGATTAAAAAGCAAGCTCTATATCATGGTGTTGGGTTATGCCTTCGCTCTACCCAACATACTGTCTTTACACACCGCCTTGATGTGTATAGTTTTAACTGTAATCAAACCACAAGCTTAGGATATCGGGCTAAATTCCATCGCGGTTAAGCTTGTTCCTGTAGGAATGACTTGTTCTAATTTAAAACCACTAGCTGACAATAAATCCTTATATTCTTGTTCGGTGCGCCAATAACCCCCTGGATTTGTAATCATCATCTGTACGGCAGCCAAAGCTGGCATGGTTCCATCGGGATATTCTACAGGGGCACCAAGAGCAGGTACTAGAGTTTGTAGAAGTATGAGTTTACCATGTTTGGGGAGAGCTTCCCTACAGTTAGTAAGTACCTTAATTGAATCCTCTTTACTAAACACTGAGAGAAAATACTTCATTACAATGGCATCGGCTCCTTTTGGCAAAGATTCCAAAGCACTGCCACCAACAACTTGCACGTGCCCATTAACTTCATATTTAGAAAAGTTATTAGGAGCAGTTTCTACTTCATGGGGTAAGTCAAACAAAATGCCTTTACAGCCAAATCTCTTGACAATATTGGCAATTAATGTACCTTGATTTCCTCCTACATCCATTACCGTTTCAAAACGACCAAAATCATAAACTTCAAATAAAGCATCAACAACTTCATTAGTTAAAAAACTCATGGCATTGTTGAACAGGTTTTTACTCTTTGGATTATGTGTCATATAGGAACTGTAAAAATCTTCATTTTTAGCTAGTTCAAAAGGCACTTCTCCAGTCTTTAAACCGTTTTCCAATTCCCTCCAACCATCCCACATATTAGGTTCTGTAATATGCATTAAAAAATCACCAATAGATGGGGAACCATTACTAATCAAAAGTTGTGATAATTCTGTAGCGGCAAAAACCCGTCCTGGTTTTTCTGCAATTACTCCTAAATGAGCTAAAGCCCGCAGCACAACATAAAGCTTATCAACTTTAGTATCAGTTTTTTCGGCAATTTTATCAACAGGTAAAGGTCCATTTTGTAACAAGTCTGGTATCCCTAAATTTGTCGCAACATAAACGCACTGACTTTGCCAGTAACCGTAGATAATGCGATAAATTTTCTTTTTGGATTCAGATGCAGAGCCTAACATAATTAATTCCCAAAACTTATACTTGTACTATTTTAAACTATTCTTTAAACGTTCTGCTAATACTTTTAAGTTTGGTTGCTTTACGAATGAATAATGACTGCCAGGAACCGACTGAAGCTCAACATCGGCGGCATCTAAAATAGCATACAATTCCACCCAAACTAGCTGAGGATCGGGTGCCTGAAAATGTCGTTCTCGCGGTCGAAAAACTGTTACTTTCCCTGGATAAGAACGACGCTTATAGGCATAAGTAGCTTTTAAAGTTCCTACCATGACATCTATAAAACGTCGATTTTGTTCGCGACTAGCTTCTGGTGGAAATAATCCCGCTCTTTCGGCTTTATCAATAATAAACTCGATTTTTTCTTCTGGGTTCAATCCTTTTAATTCATCTTCGCTGACAAAATTTTCGGTGCCAAAAGCACCTCCAAAGTATCGACTTAATGCACCTGTTAAATACAGATTATCAATTTTTTTATTAGGGTCTAGTAAAATGGGAACCCAAGAATCTAAAATAGCCAATAAACTTACTTCTCTTCCTTGTTGAAGTAACTGTTGTGCCATTTCAAATGCAACTACTCCCCCAAAAGACCAACCCCCAATTTGTAATGGCCCTTCTGGTTGAAATTCTTGAATATTTCTGACATAAAACTCAGCCATGTCTTCTACCTTAGTCAAGACTTTTTCTCCTCGATTAAAGCCTTGCGCTTGTAAACCATAAAAGGGTTGATTATTACCTAAATAATGGGATAATTCTTGATAACAAAGTACGTGGCCGCCAGCAGGATGGACGCAGAAAAATGCTTGCTTATTACCTTGGGTTTGAATTGGAACCAAGCTTGAAGTTTTTTGTTGTTTTTGCTCTCGGATTAACTTTGATAAATCTTCTACTGTCCGATTTGTAAAAAGTGTTGATAAAGGTAATTGTTTATCAAAGCGGCGCTGAATTTTCGCCATTAAATTGATTGCTAAGAGAGAATGTCCCCCCAATTCAAAGAAATTATCTTTAACTCCAACTGGGTTAATATCGAGAATTTCTGACCAAATTTCTGCTAATTTTTGTTCGATGCGATCGCGTGGTGCAATAAAATTATCGCTTTGATTAAAATTAGAGATATCGGGTGCGGGTAGAGCGCGACGGTTAACCTTTCCATTTGCTGTTAATGGCAGTTGCGACAAAATCACAAAGGCTGAAGGTATCATATAGTCGGGTAATTTACTTGCGATCGACTCCCGCAGACTTGTAATACTCGGTTGAGATTTCCCAGAAACTATATAGGCAACTAAACGCTTAACTCCTGGAGTATCTTCCCTCGCCATCACCAAGCTTTCCCGTACTTGATGATGTTGAGTTAAAACCGATTCAATTTCTCCTAACTCAATCCGATTCCCCCGAATTTTGACTTGATTATCTAAACGCCCTAAATATTCAATATTACCATCGGGTAGATAACGAGCTAAATCGCCTGTCTTATAAAGTAATGGCGATTTAAAATCATCTACAAAAGGATTGTTAATAAACTTTTGTGCTGTCAACTCTGGGTGATTTAAGTAGCCTCGCGCTAACTGTACCCCACCTAGATACAATTCTCCAGCGACTCCTATGGGAACTGGTTGTAAATCCGGATTTAAAATATAAGTTTGGGTATTGGCAATGGGACGACCAATTGGTACACTCTTATATTGAGTATCGGGTTGACAATGCCAGTAGGTAACATCAATAGCAGTTTCGGTGGGGCCATAAAGATTATGTAATTGTGCTTTCAAAACAGCAGCAAAAAACCGTTGTTGTAAGCTAATAGATAAAGCTTCTCCACTACAAAATACTTGTCTCAAACTGCGACAAGATTTAATATCGGCAACTTCCAGAAAAATTTCAAGCATGGAAGGCACAAAATGAAGCGTGGTAATTTGTTGAGAGTCAATTAGTTTAGCCAGGTAGTTAGGATCTTTGTGCCCTTCTGGTTTCGCAACTACTAATATAGCTCCTGTAATTAATGTCCACCAAAATTCCCACCCGGAAACATCAAAACTAAAAGGGGTTTTTTGCAATACGCGATCGCCGGAGGTTAATTGGTATTCATCCTGCATCCACAAAATCCGATTAACCACTCCTTTATGGGTGTTCATTGTTCCTTTCGGTTTTCCCGTGGAACCGGATGTATAAATGATATAAATTAAGTTGTCTGGAGTAACATTACTAACCGGATTTTCTTCACTTTCATTTGCAATATTCTCCCAATTTGAATCTAAATCAATAACAGTCCCTTGAAATTCACTTAGATTTTCTCGTAAATGATTCTGAGTTAGTAAAACGGGAACTTGTGAATTTTCTAAGATATAATTAATCCGCTCGGTAGGATAAGTTGGATCGATAGGAAGATAAGCACCACCAGCTTTTTGAATTCCCAACAATCCAACCACCATTTCTAACGATCGCTCTACACAAATTCCTACCTTAGTTTCTGGTTTTACTCTTAATTTTTGCAGATAATGTGCTAATTGATTAGCCCGATTATTTAACTCCCGGTAAGTTAATTCTGTCCCTTCAAAAACTACTGCGACTGTTTGTGGTGTTTTCTCGACTTGTGCTTCAAATAATTGATGTAAACAGTAAGAATTATCGTAAACTTTTTTCGTATCGTTCCATTCTAGCAATATTTGCTGTTTCTCGGAGTCACTCAGCATCGGTAATTTACCTACTGTTGTCTGAGGATTTTCTACAATTGCCGTAAGTAAATTTTGGAAATGTTCGGCGATTTGAGCAACCGTTGCAGCTTCTAATATATCGGTATTGTACTTAAAGTAGCCTTCAAAAGATTCTGGTAACTCTATTACTTCTAAACTTAGTTCAAAATCTGTATGAAGTTGTGGTAGTTGATAGTGTTCTAATTTTAATTCTTTTGCTTCTAATGATTTTTTCTGCTTAGAATAACTAAAAGCTGCTTGACAAATAGGAGGATGACTCAAATCAGATGATTTAATTTGTTTGACGAGTAAAGCAAACGGATAATCTTTATACTTATCTATTTCAAATAATGTTTTACTAACTTTACTCAAAAAATCTGTAAATTTTAAATTTCCCCAAATTGCATCTCTAACAACAGTAACATTAGTTAGATTGCCAACAACTTTTTTAAATAATGGCTTATTTTCTCGGTTCTGCAATAAACCGACAAGAATATCTTCTTCTCCAGTGTAGCGGTAAAGCAGCACTTTAAATACTGCTAATAGTATCTCTTCAACTGTTACTGCTTGTGCTTCGTCGAGTTGTTTAATTTGTTGACTTAATTGCGGTTTTATGCTGAACTTTATCGAAGCGCCATTGTAAGTTCTAATAGTTGGACGAGCAGAATTTGTCGGTAACTCCAACACGGGTAATTCATCACTTAACTTCTGCTGCCAATAATCACCAACTTTTTTTCCTGACTCACTATTAACAAAGTCTAATTTTTTCTGAATATAGTTTGTGCGATCGGATGTATTTAATGGAGGTAAATTTGGGCGATTACCATTTAAAATTGACTCATAGATAGCCACAAAATCGTTTACTAATATTAATAATGACTCCGAATCGGCAGCAATTTGATGAGCTGCTAACAATAAAATATGTTCACTAACCGAACGACTAAATAAACAAGCACGGAATGCCCCAGCATCTAAATTAAAATGTTGTTTTGCCTTTTGTAATATCTGCCGATTTAATTCCTCGTCGTTCCAGGAAGATGCATCTATATTTTCAAAATCTATCTTAGCAGTTTCCCGAACTTCTTGAATAATTTTTTCATCTTGTTCGTAATAGATACTGCACAGAATAGAGTGACGTTGTGTTAAAGCTTGCAGCGTATTTTTTACAGCTTGAATATCTACAGCAGATTTAATCCGAATTGAAGCGGATATTTTGTCACTAAGACCTGTAGAATTAAGTTTATATAGAAACCAATTGGCTTGCTGTAGGTGGGAAGTAGAAAAATATTTTACCGTAGACATGACTTAACTTAGATTATTTAGGCTTTTTTATTTAGGCTTGGGATAAATCGAAACTAGATCGAAATTATTTCTGCTTTCTGCTAATAGTTGTTAAAAAAGTTCCACAAGCCAATTATGTAGTAAAACTCCCATACAGACGGGAAAATCTGCGAAGTACAGCACTCCCAATTGCTGTACTCTGACTGAAGTCGGCAATAAAGATGAATTTTCTGATGTCATAAATTTGTACTAAATATAATCTAAATACATTAATATCATGTCAGCGCCCTTGCAAGTCGCATACCTCGAAAAAATACTGTATTTAGGTGTCGGGTTGCTTGTAAAGTGGTAAAATTAGAAATCGCTTAGCCTTGAGAGCTAAGCGAAGCAATTTTAAATTAATTCATCCCCAGGCATCTTGACGAGAAACAAAAACAGTGTTTATTTGAAGTTCTCGATTTATATATTCTTCATTGCCTGTTCCCTGTTTCCCGTTCCCTATCCCCTGTTCCCTTTACTTTTCTCCAACGATACAGACAAAATGTTCTTTGGGTTGAGAATTCATAATCCACTGAATATTTTTAAAACCCACAGCTTTCATTAAATACTTTACTTCTTCAACGTCATATATCTGAAAACTATGTTTGGGAAGAATTGTTTTTTTCAGAAATTCTTTGCAATTAAAACAAACAACCAACAAACCTTTTTCTTCTAGAATTTGATGCAGTTGAGTTAAAGTTTGTTTAACATCCGACCAAAAATAAATCGTATTAACCGTGCAAATTTTGGTAAAATTGCTGTCAAAAGAGGCTTTATTTACAGTATTGCTACATTTTAGTTTTAATTTGCCCGTCTTTATATCCGACGCAAAACGCTTTCGGCAAAAATCCACCATTTCTGGAGAAACATCTATACCAGCAACAGATTTTACTCCTGGATGCTTGAGAATTTTATGAAGCAAATAACCACCACCAAAACCTAATTCTAAAACGCGCTCCGCAGCGGATTCCAAATTCAACATTCTGAATGCAAGTTTATTCATGGCAGCATTATCTCTATTCAAAACTCTAGAAATAACTTGCTTACCAAACCATCCTGAAGGCTGACGAAGTTGTGATGCGAGAAATTGATTAATCATTATTTTCTGAACTTAGCTGTTTGGGAGGCACACTTGAAAAATATACTATTACTTGGAGACAAAATTAAAGAATCACACTAAAACTTGATGTATATACAATAGTAAATTCAAGCATTCCAGAAGAATTTAGTTAAGATTTAGTTAAGATTAATTGCATTTTCGCTTTGTCATAAATTCGGGTGGTTAGATATCTGCCTTGGAATAAATTAAGCGCTCTTTTAGCAAAAGTTCTATGAATTTCACATCACATCTTGCACAATTCTTAATACCGCCTTGGAATAAATTTTCCGCAGTTGCTACAACGGAAGGAACCTCCGTATGCTCTCCAGGCTAATAAACAAAGTCGTCTAAATAGGATTGGGTAAGGTATAGAGTGCGTTTTAACGCACTTCGTATATCAACCGATATTTTGATTTCCGTAGAATTAGGACTTAATAAGAATTACGCAATGGGGATACCTGTTGGATCGAGGCTACGTTTTGCCCAAAACCGGCTTGGAATAAATTCCCAGGCTAATAAACAAAGTCGTCTAAAGACGACTGTGCAAATTTTATTTTCTAAAAATGCAGCCAATATTCTATACAACTTCTGATAATATCTGTATTAACTTCTGAGTGATTATTTAACGTCTTTTGCACAACTAAAGAAAGTTCGCGAAGTTTACTCCATTCAGGAAGCTTGGGAATAGTTGAATTGTCAATATCCTCATCATAATAATTAATGAGAAAATTAGTTACGGAGAACAGTTCTTCAAAGACTTGAAATAATGTTTTACTCGTGTCGTTATCTGGCTCATCTAACCTCAACAATATGGTTCTTCAGCACTTGGTATGCTAACTAAATAATCGTAAAAAGGCAGAAG
>NZ_CAWUDI010000023.1:0-126605 GCF_963920925.1 Calothrix sp. CCY 0018
TTTCTTCATCTTATAGCTTTTAATGGTATTTTTAGCATACTAGGTACTGAAGAACGGTAAATCTCATTGCTAATCAATTTTTCAATGCACCCTATATCAATTTTCTCATAAAATTTTGAACAACGAAATACATCATTAATTTTGTTACTAATTCTAGTAACAAAATTATGAAACGCATTCTTCTGATTTAATACATACGCACTACTAAATGGCGATCGCACTGTGCCAGTTGCGTAAGTCCTGTTAATGATAAATATAGTAATTCTAATTTTATCTAGCTATTTATACTAAGAATAAAATACTTGTACAGCCATTTTTTAGCTAAGTTATTGTTCAAAAATATGCGGATGATTCCTGTATGTTATTTATTTTTATTTTCCGTTTATTACAGATTAATTATCAATAATGAAATAATTCGTGTAAACCTCAAAAACAGAACAAATCTATCGCTTGTATGTACAACAGAGGAATTTTCTTTGTGGTGATTTGTTGTTTTTGAGGTTCTCCCGAGTCTTGAAATAGTTTCCGAGTCTTCCGGGAAAACAGATTACTTCTTCCTATCATAAAATTCTCTATCATGTAATTTGGCATACTACATAATAGCTATTCTTTTAGCGAGAAGGGAGTAATATGCTTCCATTGCAAACCTACAGCTTCAGATGGTCGGCAGCCTGTGATGAAAAGAAACTCAATGAACGGCGCGTAGTGAGTGTAATAGCGGCTATCTTTAAATGCTTGGATAATGCGTTCACGAAGTGACTCCGAAGGAGTATCGCGCTCCTCCACACTAAACGGATTAATATCCGTCTCCTCGGAATCACCATGTCGTACTTTAATATCGCTCGCCATATCCGCAAACGGATTATCCTCAATTATTTGAGATTTCACAGCCCAATTGCAACAAGCCGAAAACTGAGTCAGTATTTTTTTGGCAGATAACGGACTTCTATTGGCAATTAGCCAATCGCGAATCGCCACAGCTTTATCCAAAGTCTTCACTGGCAGATGCACGTTAATTAGGCGATAAATTTTTTTGTAATCCTTCGCCAAAGTACTCGGAGATAAACTTGAGCGCTTGTATTCGGTATAACTGTCCCACAAATCGACTAATAAAGAAGCGTAACCTTCTGAAGAAGTTTGCTCAGTAGCTTCTATTTCACTTTTTACCGATGATATAAAGATATCTTGCTGTGATTGCGGCTTGTACCGAACCAAAGTGATATCGAAATTGTTGGAGAGTATATCCAACTCAATTTGTTTGGCTTTCATTTCTGCGAGCTTGCGATTGGCTTTGGTATCGGTAAAACCCGTTGATAAATAATGACGTTTACCCCCAAAACTAAAAACGAGCTGTAAACGCTCATTTGAAATTTTGATTTGGACAGTACCCTTACTTGCTTTATGCCTGGATTTTTGGGAACCCACAGGTGACTCCTGGATTTACAAGTGAAGACAAAAAGAAAATGCGATCGCTGGTTTTCTCTATTGCCTTGCTGGACTTGGAATCAGCGCGCTCTGATTTACCCCAACAAATTGTCCAACCTCGCCCAAAAATATCCAACGTGGAGGTAATTTTACACCCAATTCACACCCCTCGAATCGCTGAAACGGGGTTTTTGCTGCATTAAAAAACCCCCAGAAGCGTTAGCTGCTAGGGGTTTGATGTTGTATGCCAGGAACGAGACTTGAACTCGTGACACGAGGATTTTCAGTCACAAGACACGAGGACGTGTAAGTCCTATGGCCTATAGATTGGTACTATAAGCTATCAAAAATTTGCCTAATTCTTGACTAAGGATTGAATTAAAACAGATGAATTTTCTCACTTTTAGCGACCGCTAGCTTTTATCGCTGGCGGTCGCTATTTTATTGATGTTGGTAATCTTTACCTAAAACTTGGTATAAACAGTAATTGAAGTATTATTAATTACCTTTCTTATAATGGCTGAACCAACTTTACAAGAAATATTCGGTACCGGAGCATCTCAAGATTTAGCTTCTCTAACAATTGATAAAACCGACTTAACGGCAGTTGGTTTAACGGCTGACGCTAACAACACGGGGGAGAGTTTGTTAATTGCCGTGTTGCTCAAAGCCCGCGAATACCTCACCCAAGCTAATTACGATGCCAACTTGGATCAAAGCGTACTTGTTGATGATGGTTTACCTAGTTTTTTAAATCGAGGCGTAGACAGTACTCCTTACCGAACCGACCAGCTAACGGTGACTTTGAGCAAGGTTGATACCAATCAAATTATTAATCCAGATGATTATTAAAAATGGGTTGTTTTACAGTTCGCGTATCAATTACTTACCGCCAGAAAGGACGTACAGGCAGCGGAACAACAATTGCTAGAACCAGTGGTTGCCGCGCATCTCCATTCTCTATTGGATTAGATCGCTCTCAAGACGCTTTTTATCTTTACTACAACGGCGGAAAAGAAAAATTAGAAGGTAACTGGCGTAATTATGATCTGCTAGCAAGCAGCATTGTTAGTCAAACTCCTTGTGAGGGATGCGTTGACCCGAACATTTATTACGACTGTATAAATGGGGCTTGTGTCAAAAAAGACAAGTACGGTACGCCAGGAATTTATCAAACAATTGAAGAATGCGAAGTTGTCTGTGGTGAAGGATGCAGCGGCAAGTGTATTGCCAATGCTGACTGGGCAAAGATTCAAGACTTTGCTAGTAAATTAAAAACAAAAAACTGTAATTGAGGACTTGATAATATGGCTTCTGGCACAATTAATAATCTTCAGCAAGCTTTAAATTGTGCTGGAAAGTGCGATTGTTGTGAAAAGTTGCAGCAGCAAATAAACGCCTTAAAAAGTCAAATTAATTCGGTTGATAGTAAAGTAGGGGGACTCGATAGAGATATTAAAAACATTATCCCGCAAGTTAATAATCATGAAAATAGAATTGCTAAAAACGAAAAAGAAATCTCTAAATTTAGCGGTTCTGTTCAAAATAATAAAAGCAATAATTTAAACCGAGATTTACAAAAAATCAAACAACAAGTATCTGCAATTGAACGCTATATTAACGCGCTTGATTTGGCAGGTAAATCTCTTAATAGCCTATTAAAGAATTTTTCTAAACTTTTTTCTGTCTTTAAATAGTATGCCAATTCCTGCAAGCCCCTCCCTCACTCAAACAGTAAATAGTGTTGGGGATATTTTACGAATCCAACGGAATTATTTTGCTAAGTTCAGTAACGGATTAACTAATCTAACCAAGGTAACTAACCTTACTGCAAAAAGGGTTAAGGACGTTGCCAAGGTTGCCGATACGGTCAAAAAAACAGCGGATAATGCTAGCAAGGTTACGGATGCCTTAAAAAAAGGCAATTACAAGCAAGTAAATCCAGGACTAGCGAATGCAATTGGATTTGCATTAAGTCTTGCTTCTATCGGGTTATCATTACTTACTATCAATCAAATTGGAAACCTACAAGAGACACAGTTAAAAATTGATGGCATTCAAAGTAGGGACTTAGGGGATGCCTTTACAAGGGCAATAAATAATACTTTATCTATCAGAAAAATTAGAGAAACATTTGATAAATTCATTCAAAAGTATGAAGAAGAAAAAGGCAGATTATTAAATCAAGTCCAAGACAGCTTTAAAAACTCGGTAGATGCAAGAGAACAATCCGACAAAGCAAAAAAACAAGCTAATGACGCGCTTTATGAGACTCGTGAAGGTAGAAGCAAATTAGATTCAAAGTTATCTAATCTTACTAGCGATTTTAGTCAATTACAAAATGAAATTATTTCTCAAAACGCAGAGTTAGCACGTAAAGTTAATCAAAGTTTCGATGATTCGCGAGAAGCTTATAAAATTGGAAACGACGCTTTATATGAAGTTAGAAATGGTAGAAGCATACTAGAAGGAAAAATATCAAGGCTGGATAATAAAATTGCATCTATCGATCCAAGGGCTAATCTTGCTAATCTATCTAACCAACTCTCTCAAATTAAATCTACAGCTACCAACGCACAAAACACCGCTAATAAAGCTTTGCAATTTAAAGCTCAGCCTGGGCCAGCGGGCAAACCGGGGATAGCGGGTAAACCAGGACTAAACGGACTGCCGGGGATAGCGGGTAAACCAGGAGCAAACGGACTGCCGGGGATAGCGGGTAAGCCAGGAGCAAACGGACTACCGGGGCCAGCGGGTAAGCCAGGAGCAAACGGACTACCAGGGATAGCGGGTAAGCCAGGACTAAACGGACTACCAGGCAAGGATGGTAAAGATGGTAAAGATGGTAAAGACGTGAATCAAGCTCAGTATAACGACTTGCTACAAAGGGTATCTCTAATTCCCCCGTTAATTGCAAGGGTGCCAGGAGACACGGTAAATAAAATGCCAAAACCGCTTACTGGCTCTCAAATTGAGGCGGCTGCAAGTGCGGGTGTATGCCGATCAACAAATCCTGGTGGATGCATGAGTAATGCTTTAGGAAATACCGCTAATACAATTAATCAAAATACTAACAATTGGGGACAAAGTATACTTGATAAATTTAATGCAGGTGCAAACGCCGCTCAGCTTGCACTACTTAAAAAAGTAGATTTAAAGTTAGGTAGTCAAATTACAGGTGGCTTGTCGGGTGCGGTCAAGAATATTTTTGAAAATAAATTAGTCGATCGAGCGCTAGCACTCGCTAACCTTGCCGGGACTTTCCACAACGGCTTGATGCTAAGTAATAACCTTGCTCAAACTCTATTTAGCGCCACTGATAACATACTTAATGCTGTTGGTATAAAAATAAAGGATGAAAAAGGAGCTGAAATTAGTACTAAAGGAGTAGTCGATTCCTTGCTGCTTGGGTTTGCAAATTCGTTGTTTGGAGCCGAGAACGTAACTGCATTAAACGCACAGTTTAAGCGCGCAAATCGCGTTTACCAAAGCGCTGCAAATATGGTTGATAGCGTCCGCTCGATGACAGATTCAGTACGTAATGTTGCTGAATTTACAGCTGAAAACACAGGTAAAATTGGTAACGCTTTAAAAACTTATCAGGTGATTGCTCCAGACGCTTACAAGTGGATGCCTGAACAGGTTAACGCCCAATCAGTTTGGATGCAGCGGTTGCAAAATTTAGAAGAAGCCGCGAGCGGAATTGAAATGGTTACATCTGAGGTTTTATCAATAACTCAAAATGCTAACGAGATAAAAACGCAACTCGACGAATTCAAAAAAGCTACTGAAGAATTGCCACCCAAGCCACGAATCGACAACAAGCCCGTCCTTGATGTCAAAGTAGCTCAAAAAACCGCTTCGACGTTTCCAGCGGTTCCCGAAATCAGTGGTGATGCAGACAAGGAGCCAGACGAATAATGGCTTTACCAGCAGATTTCAACGAGGTAGAAAATCTTACCGATATAGTCAGGCGAGAATTCAATAAAAAAATTCAAGCTTGGTTCAAGAATCAGGCGGATAACGATGTTAGTTCTCCCAAAGCGAGGCTCAAGCATAGCTGTTTAATCAAAGATGATGACCCCATACCCGTAATGACAATGAGAATGTGGTTGTTTGAATTTATTGTGGGACAGGCTCAAGCCTTGCAACCAAACGTAATAATCGCACCAGATTTTACGCGAGTTAGCTTGACTAAATACAGACCGCAAATACAAATGTTTTTCAAGGAATCGGTGACAGCCGCAACTTACGATCCAGATTATCGTCCGGTAACAGGTGAAATTAGTTTCAGGTTGATGGATGAAACGAGCGAATCAATTTCTCGAACCAAAGCCGAACAGTTAGCTTTAAAGATAAAAAACTTATTTACTAACCCATTATTGATTTGGGAGAAAGGGTGGTATTACTCAAGTTATACTGATGTTGATAAAGGATATCGGTTAAAATTACTGAGTAAAAATAACGCCGAATCAAAACGAATTGTGAATAAGATTCTCGATATTCAAGGACACTCATTTGATGAGAATAAATACGCTTTTAATGACCATGACCGAAATTTCCCTGCTGTACCTCCAACCCAAAGAGTGTACGGAAGACAGCGAAAAATGTCTCGCGACAGACCGAGGGCAGACGTAAAATTTCAGCACGCCAAATTATTTGTATTTGGTTTAGCAAATCCCATTAATCTAGTTGACGCTTCTGGATACTTAAGAAGTGTGATACATCGAGTTTAGGTGCAAAAAATATGTGCAGAAACCTTATAAGATTTCCCCCTATTTCTAAGTACTAAAATCTTGTGTTAGAAAAATAATAAGCAAGTTAAGATATTGCAATTAACCGCTTTATAAATTTGAAAAAATGCCCAAACGCTTTAACAATTTAGACGCTGCCCTAAAGTACCTCAACCCCAAAGGTACTGATACCGAATCAACTTCTGAAGCTCCTACCGGGTCGCAGCTGAGATTTTACCAGGATTGGAAATCGGGTAAGCGAGCCGTTGAGTATGGCGATCGTGACGCTGGATCTCGTCCGGGCGACCTTAAGCGAGTGACCGTTAAACCTTTTGCTTTTGCTTCCGCTGATACAACAGAGTATATTGTTGATCTTTCTGCTCGCGCAGAAACAAATATTTCTGCTGCTGGAATAACCGCAGCAGAATTGGGAATAAAAACGGATATCTCTTCCGGTACTAACGTATCTAACTTTCAACCCGCAAAAATAACGGTTGCAGTCGTTGGAACCACTACGACAGCAGGAGAGAGTAAGCTTACGGGTAGAAAATACAGAAAAAGAGCTGCTAGCTCCTACACGTTCCCCTTTGGTCGTACCACAGGTGAAGCGGTCTATTCAGAAGCAAAAGCTGCTCTTTTAGCAAGTGCTCAGGCTGCGAATAGAGTAGTCACCTACCAACCGGAACGTTTTAGATAATGTTTAATGATGCCTTGCGAGTAGGTATCTACATCCCTACTCGCAAACTTTCTTGTGATGAAATCAACTATCTAATCAAGCAAGAAGAAGTATCTAGCTTGGCGCTGGAGCGATTTCTCAGTGCTGAGATATCTTGGAATGACTACCTCGATATTTTAGAAGTTTGTAATGTTGATATAGATGATTATTTAGAAACAAGCGATCAAAACTTTGCTTCAATAATGTGAGCGATTATTTAGCTGACTTAAAAAACGATAACAATTGGCAACAAGTATATACAGATAGTAAAACCGTATTGTATGACGCGGCTGGTGGCTACCGTCCTTTGCCAGTTTTTGAGATACCAATAACTTTCGATAGCCCGCTTTTAATAATACGAACTTTATCTGATGGAGCTAAATTTACTTGGCGATTCAGCGGTGTTTTATCGCAGCGAATCTCAATGTCAAACGTTGCCAGCCCTGTACCAACGGCTGCTTTGAACTATAATCGACTTAGAATAAATCGTAGTTCATTACTTCACTTCCCCCGGTATAATACTGATTACGAATTGATTTTTGAGCCTTACACTTGGATCAAGAATATTAATTTAGCTATCTGGTCATACAGCGGTGTTTTTACAAACGAATTATTCGCCCAAGTAGAAGAAGTACGCGATAACGAACTATCTAGGATTGAGTCAAAAATTGATACGATAATCAACGGTTAAAAATCCCTTTTTAAGATTTTGAGAAGTTTTAATATTGCCGATTTAATTGCGGCTGGTAGCTTGCTACTTACCACTATTAGTGGCATCGTTGCGACTGCCTTTTGGTATGCCAATACCGAAAAACGCAAGTATGGGCTAGAGCGTGACTTTGCACATCTTAGGCGTAATTACGAACAGATTCAGCAGTCATTGAATACAATTTTGGTCGAATTTGATCACCGATTCGATACCGCTGAAAGAGATATTTTAGAGGTCAAATCTGTTTTAAGTAATTTAAAAAAAGAAGGATAGAAAAAATGACTTCAATACTTCAGAAGCTAAGCGTTAGGAGCTTGGTTGTCCTATCTTTGGTTTTTGGTGGCGTAGGACTAGCCGTTATTGATCCAAATTTTCGCCCAAAGTTCGCCGACATAATTAGTTTTGGACTAGGAGGTTATTTTGGACAGTTAAATCCAGCCAGCAAGAACTCAAATAAATAATTTCAATTTTTAATCAATTTAACAAACAAAAGATAACTCATGAAATATGCAATTGACTTAGGTCACAATATTAGTCTTGACGGTGGCGCTGTTGGCATCAAGCGCGAAAATGATTTGATTATGGCAGTTGGGGAAAATGTTATTTACAGGTTACGTAAAGCGGGTCATCAAGTTGCAGAGTGCAAACCAACTTGGGCAAGCTCTGTAAATGATTCACTTCGACGACGGGTTAACACCGCTAATGAAAGTAGAGCGGATGTTGCTATCAGTATTCACTTTAATGCTTTTAACAGGCACGCTCACGGGACAGAAGTCTATGCAATAAGTAGCAGAGGTAAGTCGATCGCTCAAAAAGTAGTAAACGAAATATCTTCACTTGGATTTGCTAATCGCGGCGTAAAAAGTCGTGGGTTTTATTTTCTTCGATATACCTCGATGCCAGCAATTTTGATTGAAGGTTGCTTCTGCGATAGCCAACGAGATATGAATTTGTTTAATGCCGATAAGATGGCAGAAGCTATTGTAAAAGGTTTGTTACAATAGCTTCATGACTTGACGCTTGATATGAAGAATGCACCCACTTTTAGCGGTTACTATTATTAAAGTAATCGCTTTTTTAGTTCAAATTTCTATTGGGGCAATCTTCACACTTTGGATAGGTTCTCATATTATTTGAGCAGCTACCTTGGTCGTGAAATGGACAAAGTGCTGCAACCAATTCGTCATAATCTGGATCGTCTTTGTCATATGCCCAAGTGTTCTCGCACGCAGGGCATTTATGAAATCCAAAATCGTCATTACGAGTAGCTACGGTCAAACATTTAGGACAAAGTTTTTGGTCTAGATTATTTAGCATTTGAGATTTATCTTTTATGCAATTAGTATTACGTTTTAAGCTTGCTACACTGCTACCGCTACAAAGAGTAAGTCTAAAAAACATTGCTACAGAACGGTGCTACAGGGGTTGCAAGGTTTTGTTGCAGTAGCAGTAGCAGATATTTTACAGTAGTCTTATTCCTAAATCATCGTCGGAAATATCTATTTTTTCAAGTTCAAGCAATTCAGTAAAGACATCGTTCAGTTTATGCTCGTCAGTCAATAGACCGAGCCGGCTAAGCATTACATTAAAAGAAATATCCCGCTTATTGTCTTTATAATTTTTGTAATAAAGCCAGTCCTTGCTGTTCTTATTTATTAACCAATATAAAATCTTTTGAGCTTCTTCTGATAGTTTGAATTGCTGTTTTAAAGATTCAATCGATGTTTCATGATTACTATGTTCAGCCGACTTTATGTCTTGGAGGTGCGTCTGCGTGTCCCTATCGTAAGCCGAATAATTTTGTAATTTCTGCATTGAATACCACTGAGTAGTTCCCCCGTAATAAATAGCTCGATCTACTTCGGATTTTTCGATTAAATCAACTATTTCCTCTACATCAAAATTCTTAAATATTCTTGCTTGTTTCCAGTCCGAAATAACTCCTAAATTGGTTTTATGGACTAAAGCAATCTTAGTCAACTGAGATAGTGAAGTGAGATCGGAACCATTCCCACCTGCGTAGGGTGATTGAACCACAAACCAAATATTTTTACCTGTGCTGTCGCCACTTGAAGTAATGCCGACAATGCGGTCATTGAGTAAGTTTGAAGCTTTAGCTGTTTTCAGTTTGGCTCCGATAATCGTTCCTTCATCTACCACAAGTAAACCACCGCTGTTTTCAGCGACGAATGCATCATAATCGTTTAGCGCAGATTCGATAAAAGCAGCTACAGCAGAAGCGCTAGCTGCATCACAATCCAATCTTTTCTCAACAGCTACGACTCCATCAAAATACCCGTATTCCTTGGAGTCGTCTTTTCCGTTGATTAAAAATACTTTACGTTCGCGCCTTGATTGTTGTAACTGACGCAGAAGATTCGCTAAAAGCATTCCTTTCCCGCTACGACCCAAGCCAACGATAAAAAGGTTGGGAATGCGATCGCGAATAATATCTTTAATATCAAAACTTTGATCGCGCTCTTCCCACTTTTCTACTTGGGTGTTCGTGGAGGGATTAATAGGAGAATCAAAAATTACCGCCGGAGTTTCAAGGTCGGGTTTTGGTTCAAAAAGTTCGCCTAATTGTTCTTGGTCTAAAAGCGGCTGATTGCTAGTCCTCAGATAATTTTCAGCGAACGGGGATAACTCCGCTCCAGTACTCTTTACAAACTTTAACTCTTCCGATACAGTTTGCGATCCAAATTGCTTAAGGTAAATTCTAAAATTATCTTCATCTAGTACGAAAGCACTGCATCCGCATTCGCGAACCAATCGTAACCTTTTACCAATATTTTTTGAAGCATCCCAAGCCGACTTGAGACACCATGCAGCTACGACACCACCCAATAGCTCTACGCCGAAAGCAACCCCGACACCACCAATCAGTACTCCTGCAATTATCTTTGCGCTCATACCCGAATTCAACGCTTTGCTTTCGGCTATTAACTCCCAGGCTTCAACGTCTTTGAAGTCGCCTTCTGGATCAAAGTTTGTCATTATTAATTTAGAGTTAAAAAGTTTCTAGAAGCGGGTTGATCTGTTAGGCCTCAACCCGCTTTTTTGATTAGTTCAAATCGGAAATAACTTGAACGATAATTTTACGTAACTTCAGAAGGAATTGAACGGCTCCAACGGTTGTTACTGCTCGTAGAATATTCCCCCAATCAATTTGGGAGAATTGCTGATACTGGACTACATCGAATAATTTCCAAACATTCCCCCCGCCTTGCACCGGAGGAAACACAGTTAAGCAAGCGAAAAAATCTACAACGTAAACGCATACCCCTAGTAGAATCAAGAATCGCAATACTTCCGTACTAAGGCTGTTCCGAAGTTTTTTAGCAAACTTTACCTCCCACGAATCATCTTGAACAGAAGCATAGCTATTGCCAGCTTTTTCAATATTTTTATCTAGGAATCTTTCATGCCCAAGTAATTCCATTGGGATGATTTCTAATATTTGGATGAACGCCCAAAGCAAAAATCCTAAGCCAATATTGATGAATTTCAGCAGCAAGCCAAATATCGCACCTATCACCCAAATATTTAAAATAAAATTGGTAATTTCCGAGTAAGAAATTCCAGAGAAATACCTTGTAGCAATGATTTCATAGGGTTTTACATTGGTCAAAATTATTGAGACAATAATTCCTGTTATCACGAAAACTAGCAGCCGTAGCACTAGGGGTGATTTTTGCGAAGTATTCGGGCTTGGTGGATTCGGGTATTTTTGTACCATCTAATTACCTATGACTGGTTGACTGTATTGCGAACCACGAAAACGATTCAAGCGTTTTTGGACTACATCGCGATCGCCCGTAAACGCCAAATACGAAACCGCACCATTGCGATCGATAACAGCGGTGTTACCGTGAGCATCACAAACAATAGCTCCAGTTGGCAGATATTCGCGGGTAATTTTATCTTTTGGCTTGTCCCCATGCTTTATCCCTGCAAAGTAGTGAGTTTCATTTTTGTACTTGTCACCGACTACTGGAAGACATGATTTGTATCTTTGATTCGCAACAGCAGCTTGACGCTGTTCGTGACTAAGTTGACGTTCCAATTCTTCTGCAATATCTTGCTGTTGTTTTATTTCAGCACGAATTACACTAACTCTGGCTTGATGTTTTCCTAACGACGGGATACTCGCAACGAGTGATGCAAGAATCAAGCCCCCAAACATTACGTTTACAGGCTTTATCCCAACATCAGACAGCAAATTGCTAAACTGTTGGTGTTTTGGTAATTTCATAATTGCTATAGGTGCAACCGCTCGCTTTCATCCAAGCGGTTGCGTTTTTCAAAAGTTATCTACTAGTCCGGCGATTCGGCGTATCACCGGGTCATCTTCTCCGTCATGGTGGCTTGGCGGCTGTTCAAGCGATGGAATATTGAACCGTTCAAGCGGTTTTGGATGCTCAAAGCTAGTCACCTGCCACGTATGCCTTAAGTGGGTTCCGTAGCGAGTTAACATTAAGCCGAAAAGACTTGCAAGGTTACTGCACCCGGTTGTTCTGCATAAGTCATCTGCCAAAGCCTCTACTTCGGGTGATAAAGTTATTCGGGATTGACCCACGCTACAAACTCCTTACTTGATCGATTAGCGCTTGGATCATTCCTTCTTTGTCGCTAGGGTCAAGCTGTTTGATCAAATCGTACTGGAGCCAATGCATCTCAGCACGAATTTCTCCCCCAGAAGCTCTCAGTGATAAGTCTCTCGAAAGTTCTTGGATTAAGTAGAGTTTTTCGCGGACTGTTATCCCTTGAAGGTAGGAACCGTACCTCTCTTGTATGTCATGAAGAAGTCCCTTGTTATTTGGAATGTAATTGGTGTAATAACCAAGTGGTTTGTTCATTGGTAAAATAGTGGTGTTATACGTTTGTGGCTGCTATTGCGAGTAGCAGTCCTTACTCTCTAACTCCCAATGCCCAAGGCCCTACGACGCTACGATTTATGGATTACATTGGGCAAGTCATATTCAATTACTAAGTCTAGGAGTGGCGCGTACTCCTTTTTTTATTCTCAACACCCCACGACGCTACGATTTACGGGTGTTATATTGAATCCGTTGATTTTTTCATGATTACGATCCGAGTTGGGGGAGTGGCGCGTACTTCCCCAACTTTTTTTAGGTATTAACCATACAAGGACGGGCTACTGCTTACTTAGCGGTTTCGCCGTTATTCGGTCACTTGTGGGTGTTCGCTTGGATTGTCTGTATAAGCACTTAAAAACTTTGGAAGATCGTAGAAGTTGATCTTAAACAACTCACACAATTTCAACCATTCTTGGTGTGTTAAAGCCGGTTCATTACCACTTTCCCAACGGCGGATTGTAGATACATCTTTGTTTAGCCAATAGGCTACTTGAGATTGGGTTAATTCGGCAGCCTCCCTCAAAGATTTCAAGGCAGTTTTACGCTCCACTTGATTTGTTTCGTCTTTAGGCATAATATCATATAAGCGCTGAATTTTGCACGCTTAAAAATAAGCTTGCGAAATTCAGCGACTTGGTAAACAACAATTGAGTGGTTGTGCGACATCACAACCGCTCATACCTAAGTGTCTATCGATAAGCGCTTAGGCGAAACAGTACATACTTGTAAGACTGGAAGAATAGAGGTCTGAGGTTGTGGAGGCAAAAAAAAAGAAGCTCCAGGAGCTTCATAAAAAAAAAGTGAGTGTGAATAGTTTGGCTTATAAAGAATAGGAGAAGTTTGTTGAAAACACCTAAATATTGCAAAAGACAAAAATACGAAAACCCTCCGATTACAAAAATCAAAGGGTTAACGCATGGTAGTGGTAGATGTCACTACCAAAACCATGAACTTAATTTTAATCCTTACAGTACTAGGTTTCGCAGTAGGCGCTTGGCTTTTATTGCTAGCCTACGAGGAAACTTACGGACTTCCAGCTTTTCTGTTTTGGGATTTAACCCACATTCTTGCGATAAAACTTCCAAGTTACAACCGAAAGAGAACCAAGTCGTATCGTTCCAAACGTTCGAGTCAATTGGGTTATTGCAACTCCAAAGAATACCACAGATTGCTGGAGCTTGTGCGCTATGACCAAGCAACAGCAACGCGACTCGTTAAATACGCCAAAAACTGTAATCCAGAAAAGTCGGATAAGTGGTGTCTGGAGAAAGCTATTTGGGACCTGGAACGCGATCGGTCCTAAGCTCGGACAACTAACTTTACACTTGCGTTTGTGGAGATGGGCTGCGGTTCATCATCCCGATTTTAAGTGTTTTGAAGCTGGTTTCACCAAAATAGTTTTTATTTCGGTCAGTTATAACCCAGAATTTAGCTTGTTTCTCCAAATACAACTATCGCTAAACAAACCCTCATTTTACGTACTTACTCCTTATCTAGCGGTAGGAGAATTTTGTCGTGTTCATGGGTTGAAACATGAAGTTTTTGATGATGGAATACCTTTTTAAATATGACCAAGAACCCTAACGAATTACTCAAACAAACTTCCTATACCACGGGTGACTTATTAATTAAACTCGTTGATTACATAGAAAAAGAATTCCGAACTGACAGAGTAAGGGCAACCTTTGCAGCAGGAGTTTTAATCGCTTCTTTACCCACAATGATTGAAGAAACCGAAGGTGGGAAAGAAGGAGTGCAAGAGATAATCAATGACTTTGAAAATACTTACAAGAATTATGACAACTAAAATTGGAAAAAAAATAGGATGCGAAGAGGCACCCAAGAATAACACAAAATAGGTTTATTATTAACATGATTGTAGCACAAGATAGAACAGAAAGTGCGATTTGTAAGCCAGAATACATCTCTACAAAGCATTGGGAAGAGTGGGTAAATTCCGGGGTTAAACCATCAATAATTGCGGCTAATATTTATACTGAATTAGATGCAAGAGAACTTGATAAAGCTTTAAATCGAAATACTCATAGGAAATGGAAACACTCAGATAAGCTGGTACCAGCATGGTTGGTGCATGGTGTTAACCCGCTTACAGGAGAAAGAGAATGGCTTGGAATCCAAGCCAAGCCGGACAATCCAGAAATCAAGAATGGTAAAACTCAAAAATATATTGGTACTTGGGATTATGGAGCAGCGCCACTGTTTTTAAAAGTTGATGATTTCGATTATTGGTTAAAAGTAATACAAGATTTAGGAATACCAATAATAATTACAGAAGGTGCTAAAAAAGCTGCGTGCTTATTAAGTAATGGTTATGCTTGTATTAGTATTCCTGGAGTTAGTGCCTGTAGGAAGAAAGGTAAGTTACACAAACTAATAAATCAATTCTGTGGATTCGGCAGAACTTTTTACTTGTGTTTCGACAATGATGTTATTACCAAGCGTCCGGTACAATTAGCCCTTGAGGGATTAGCAAGGGACTTGAGCGCTACAGGTAGCAAAGTAATGGTAATTTCTCTTCCCGAAGGGGATGCTAAGGGAGTTGATGATTATATAGTCACTAACTCGGTAGAAGCATTTGAGAAATTAGTTACTCACGCTCAAACAATTGAGGAGTGGAAAGAAGACAACGATCTATCTTGGAGCGCCAAACAGGAGCAGATCAAAAATCGCAAGAAATCGAAATTAGCAAGAGCTGTAGAAACTATTCAAACTGCGTGGGGTGGGTTTTTAAGGTGGAATGAGCTATCCCAACTCCCCGAGCTTGGATTTGAACAATTAGAAGCCGATGAATTAAGAATCAAAATCGCGCTAGAACTCGATATGGATGTCAGCAAAGATGACTCGGTAACAGCCATCCGAGCATTATCAAAACAACATCGCTATCATCCCATAAGAGAATACTTGCAAGATGTAGCAGAAAGCTACCACGACGTAGACCTAACAATAATCGACAATTTAGCCACCGAACTATTCGGCAACGATTCGCAAATTTGCAACATATATATGAAGCGATTTCTGATCGGGTCGGTAGCGAGAATGATGAGACCCGGAACCAAGATGGACAACGCGGTAATTCTCCACGGTGCTGAAGGAATTAAAAAGTCAACATTTTGGAGTGCGTTATTCGGGGAGGATTGGTTTTCTGATTCGATCGACGACTCCAACGCTAAAGATGAAAAGATGTTGATTCACGAATACTGGTGTCTAGAATGGTCGGAATTTGCGACGGTCTACAAGCATAAAGATATTGAATCATTGAAGAAATTCCTGGCTCAAAGGAATGATTCCTTTCGTAAACCCTACGAACGAACCATCTCAAAACATAAGCGCGGCTGCGTGTTTGTCGGCACCACCAACAATCCCGAAATTTTGCAAGACCCTTCAGGGCGTAACCGTAGATTTTGGATTATCAACGTTAACCAAGAAATTAATATCGCCAAACTAGAAGCAATTCGAGATCAACTTTGGGCTGCTGCTTACTATTGCTGGAAGAAAGGAGATATCCACTACATTGCCGAATATTCGGATGAAGCCAAATTACAAGACAAAGAAAACGAGCAATTTAAAGCGGTTCATCCTTGGCAAGAATTTATTGAGTCATTCCTCATTAACAAAATTCAAACCTACAAAGAAGAAATTTTCGAGGCGTTGGGGATAGAGCCAGGAAGAAGAGAAGCTCGCCACGAACGAACGATCGATCAATGCTTAAAAATATTGGGATGGGAATCAACCAAGGAACGAGGATATGCAGCGAATGGATACCGACCTCGTTTATGGAAAAAAATAATCGCAGAAAAAAATATAAATTTTGAAGGGGGGGTGGATCGAAATGCCCAAGACAACGATATACCAAAGAAAACCTTCGATCCACCCTTCGATCCACCCCTTGATCTAAAAAATAATAATAACTACTCAAAGCCTGTAGTTACAGTCGATCCACCCAACGATCCACCCTTCGATCCACCAAAAACCGGGGTGGATCGAAAAAACGAAGGGCAAGTAACGAATTTCGATCCACCCTTCGATCCACCCCTCGATCCGGATCGAGGGGTGGATCGTTGGGTGGATCGAAAGATTTCGGGCAGGGGAAAAGGTTTCGGGCATTTCGATCCACCCCCCCCTAAAAAAGTTGAAAATAAAAAAGAAGAAAAAAAAGAATTAATTGAGCTTCATCCCAGTTTTGACCAGAATCAAAATAACCTATTAAAAATTTCAGGAATTACTGGTAAGTGGGAAGTGAGCTATCAGCGCGGTCAAACCCACATCCATATAAAATATTTGTCCCCCGATAAAAAGAAGGGGAGGCAATCCGAATTTATTCAGGTAAGGGAGCGGCTAACTTACACGCATTTTCGAGAGAAAGTAGAAGGTGCTATTTGGGAATTAGAAAGGGGGTTGGTAGGCGATCGCCTTTTCCGAGTTGAGGTGATGTCGAACGATATGAATGAACTTAAACCAAAGTTGATTGAGGGATGCACGCTAGTGTCAGTCCCGGACGTGCCAGATAGAACATACTTTACCTTCGCCTCTCCTACAGGAAGAGTTATTACCAAGTTTGGTCTAAATGAATTTGAGCTTATGGAGAGATAGAAACATGAAGGTCACTTGCCAATACTGCAAAAAAGCTCCGATGCAATACGAACAATGCAGAAGCTACGGGGGTAATTTAATTTTTATTTATAAATGCCCAAATTGCGGGGAAGGCTGTATTGCCAAAAAACTAGATTATTCGGGGGCACCGGAAATTAAATGGTTAGTCCCAAAAGCCGAAGACCCTACAACTGAAGATGATTTTGGAGGAGTAAAAGTTGATGGCTACGACATCATCGCGGCTAGTGATGCAACCGATCAAGATGGTAATTCGGTTTACTGGTCATGAGTGCTGAAGAACTTAACGCAATTAACAAACGCTTAGCCGAAGGACTTATGGGAGTAAGGGTTGAGCAATTAGGAAGTAAGCTATATTTACGTGCAACCTTACCCCCAAAGCCGAACTCTGACAAAAGTAGACCGTCCCAACAGCGTATAGCTTTGGGGATAAAAGCGAATAGCAGGGGAGTGAAGCGAGCAGAAGCAGAAGCGTATAAACTCGCGGGGCTGCTAGCTTGTAAAGATTTCGAGTGGGAAATTTATCTGCAAGGTTCCCCTGAATCTCCACTCGTGCGCTACATCAAAGATTTGATTGTAGACTTTGAAAACTTCTACTTTGAAACCCGTCAACGCAACCACAAAACAGTAACTACATGGACTGTGGAATATCTGCGAGTATTTCTCAAACTACCTCAAGATGAACTGCTGACCAAAGAAGCAATACTAAAAGTTGTAACCGCGACTCGACCGGACACTAGAACCCGTAAACGGGTCTGTATGGGGCTGCAATCGCTAGCTGATTTTGCGGGAATTAAAATCAACCTCAAGCCCTACAAAGGAAAATATTCCCCAAAGAAAGCGACACCGCGAGATTTACCGGATGACGCGACCATAGCCAAATATTTTTTTGAGATTGAAAATGAATCGTGGCGTTGGGTATATGGGATGCTGGCAACCTACGGTCTAAGAAACCACGAAGTATTTCGTTTGGATTTCAACGCGATCGAAAAAGGCGACTACATTGTCAACGTGGGGGAGAACTCCAAAACTGGCTCGCGGCGCGTGTGGCCTTGTTATCCAGAATGGTTTGAGCAGTTTGACTTGCAAAACGTAAAGCTACCAAGTGTAAACGTCGATCGCGCGAATGCCGATGTCGGACATGTGGTTACAGTATGGTTTAAACGCCACATTCCCTTTGCCCCATATAACTTGCGTCACTGTTGGGCGGTGCGTACCTTGGAATTTGGACTTGATATTTCCTTGGCTGCTCAACAAATGGGTCATTCCAACCAAGTACACAGCGAACTTTATCACCACTGGATTAGCGAACGCCATCACCAACGGGCATTTGAGTTAATGATGATGAGAGAAAGCCGACCACAGCCCCCTGTTGTTTTGGGACATAAACCAGTAAAATTTTTTCTTGACTAAACTTTGACTAAAGAAAAAGATTAGATGCAAGGAGCTGGTGTAGTCAAAACTAGGGTTATTTGGGGCTGTAAACAATGCCAGGAACGAGACTTGAACTCGTGACACGAGGATTTTCAGTCCTCTGCTCTACCAACTGAGCTATCCCGGCAAACTTATTTGACCTACGATTATGAAATATAGCAAACTTATATTACTTTTGCAATAGTTTCGCCAAAAAAACTATTTATATGGATTTAATTGACAAATTTACCTTCCGGAGAATCTAAAAAAACTACTAACTCTACGACAGCGATACTATTCATCCTAATTCTGGTTAAACTGTCTAATCACCATAAATGTAGTATTGCTAAGCTAAATAAACAATTTACATCACCCCTGCAAATTTGCTGGTAGGTAATTCACAAGAAGAAGGAAACAGCAAGTGAAATTAAAATAACTTTCCCTAAAGCGATATAGTTGTACTATATACTAATAAGACCTATGCTTATGATTGAGTTCAAAGCTAACCCGCATTTGTTGCCGTAGGGTTGATACTTAAAAATATGTTACTACTAAGGAACAAAATAAATGCTGTATAAGTAAATCAGAAAGTTGTATTGAGAGTATTTGTTTAACCGTTCATACTTAATCGCTGTTCTATATAACTAACAAAAGTGCAATCTATTGAAAAACAACCTATCAGTCACGAAAAAGCTCAAAGAATGGCAGCTTTTTTTAGCTTTTTAGGAGATGCTAATCGTTTAAGAATTTTGTCGCTTCTTGCAGAAAAAGAATTTTGTGTTAGTGATTTAGCTACTATCTTAGAAATGAGCGAATCTGCTGTTTCTCACCAACTCCGAAACTTACGAATTATGCGTTTAGTTAGTTATCGCAAGCAAGGTAGGCGAGTGTTTTATCAACTCCACGATAGTCATGTGTTGCATCTTTATCAATCTGTTGCAGAACACATAGATGAAAAAGATGAAATCTTTTAACCCTATTTTATCGAAAAATTATCTAGTTTATTTTTAAAATACGTGGGTTAAGAAAGATTAAAACATTAAAAATATGATTTTCAATATCACTTGATATCTGTTGAGCGCAAAGCCTTATAATCGGATATATTAATCAAATAAAATTTTTACATAAAAAGAAATGTTACTTATTTTCTGAGCGTGGATTAAATAAAAATTAGCGTTATTTTCACCAAGTAAATTTTATCGGTTTGTTAGCGGAGCGTGTCCGATAGGACATAGCCCCCGGATTTATCCGTGGATTATACGAGGTAGTTGCCCCTAGATTTATTTATGGGGAATTAATTACGTTTCTAACAGAAATTATTTCTTGAAATAATAAGTTTTGATGACTACTGGGGCTTTTCGCTAATTTAATCTTAGTCTCATCTGCTCAATGCCAAATTTTAACTGATTTTTTATAATTTGAAAATACTAACATTGCTTAATTATTGCTTTTTAACTATATACAAATATAGTTAGTTCGTGAGCATATTGTTCGATTGCTTTTTAATTTGGTGCAGTAAGTCTAAATAGTCAAGATTTCTAGATTTATTGTGAAAAAACTACTGAATCCTGATATATTATTGAAAATTCTTTTTGATAAAACTGCTTTGATAAAAGTAGGAGTTACCCCGAATAATTATTGTGAAGTGTGAGTGAACATAATGAACAAAGTATTGCAAGCTCTACTAACAAGCCCACTTGTTGGTACAATGATAGTTATCGGTAGCGATGCTATATCAGCACAAACTGTTGTTAGTGTAGAAAGTAAGGAAGAAAAAACAGTTGTAACACCGCTATTTCGAGATGATAATCCTAGTCAGAAAAAGACGATCGCACAAGTGACATCAGTGTCTCAGCTATCCGATGTACAGCCTACTGACTGGGCATTCCAGGCTCTGCAATCTTTGGTAGAACGTTATGGATGTATTGCTGGATATCCGAATCAAACTTATCGCGGTAATCGTGCATTAACTCGATATGAATTCGCTGCTGGTTTAAATGCTTGTTTGGATAGAGTCAACGAATTAATCGCAACAGCTACTGCCGATATTGTTACAAGAGAAGACTTAGCTACACTGCAAAAGCTCCAAGAAGAATTCGGAGCCGAACTTGCTACCTTACGTGGAAGAGTAGATGCGGTAGAAGCACAAACTGCTCAACTAGAAGCGAATCAATTTTCTACAACTTCTAAATTTGAAGGTGAAGTTGTAACGGCAGTGGTTGATGCTTTGGAAGGAGAGACAAACGAAGACAATACAACTTTTGGAGCTAGAGCGCGAATCAACTTTGCTACTAGTTTTACTGGAAAAGACACTTTATACACTCGTATTCAGACTAATAATATTGTAAGTCCTGATATAGGAACACCCGAAGGTAATCTTGCTTTTGGCGAAAGCAGCGATGATGCTAGTACTGATGCTGCTCTTGATGCATTATGGTATAGCTTCCCTCTTACTCCTAAAACTAACGTTATTGCGATCGCGAATGCAGGTGCTGCCGATGACGTTGTAGATACTGTGAACCAATTTGATGGTGATGGAACTTTTGGTGCAATATCCTCTTTTGGTACTCGTAACCCGATTTACTATCAAATGGGTGGTTCCGGATTAGGAATCACTCAAGAATTTGGCGGTAATTTGGCATTGAGTTTGGCTTATTTAGGAGGTTCACCCGCAGATCCTTCTCAAGATAATGGTATATTCAATGGTCCCTATGGTGCGCTTGCACAATTAACCTTTGAACCAAGCGAACGCTTTAAAATTGGTTTGACCTATATAAACGCTTACAATCAGCAACTAGGTACTGGTAGCCAACGTGCCAATCCCATATCTTTCCTTGCAAATGAAAATGTTCCCGATCCTAATAATCCAGGACAAACCGAGTCAGCAGAAGTGCCATTTTCTAACAATTCTTACGGTATACAAGCTTCTTTAGGCATTACCAACAATATCGTCTTAGGAGGTTGGGTTGGATACACAAATGCTAGTAATTTATCCACTCAAGGAGGAAGAATTGACCGTGGAAACCTTGATATATGGAATTGGGCGGTAACTTTAGGGTTTCCAGATTTGGGTAAAAAAGGAAACTTGGCAGGTATTATCGTAGGTATGGAACCGAAGGTAACGGATTCGAGTATTGATGAGATAAATGAAGATAACGATACTTCCTATCATATCGAAGCGTTTTACCAATTTAAGGTAAATGACAACATTGCTATTACCCCTGGAGTTATCTGGTTAACGGCACCAGATCATAACGATAATAACGAAGATGTTGTAATTGGTGCGCTTAGAACTAGTTTTACTTTTTAACGCTTTTCGTAATTGATTGGCGTGTGGGATTTTTTGTCTAAAAAACCGTAAGTAACTTCTTTAATATTTTGCAAAATAATCGATCCGCCTGACGGCGGAAAAAAGTAAAAAAGTAAAAAAGTAAAAGAGCAAAGCGCAAAAGACCAAAAGTATAAAGGGCTACTAAAGAGTCCTCCCAACCCCGCAGACAACACGAAAACCAATACCGTTGCTGCCGTCGTCGCGCGTAGGAGAGTAGCTACGATACGCGGAACGGCAGTAAGCAGGATTGTTGAGCCAGGAACCACCACGCAGGCTTTGAGAACGATTATCATTATCGACTTGATTTTCAGTATCTACCCACGCACTGCCATCTGTTGGCGCACCCTCATAGTTGTCATGCCAATCATCAAGACACCATTCCCAAGCATTCCCATGCATATCGTATAGCCCAAAGGCATTAGCTACATCAAAGCTACCCACGGGTGTTGTTTTCTCGCGATAAATCCCTTTAGGACCTTGACCATAGGAACCCGACCATTTATATTCTTCATTATCCGTACCTCGATAATTAGCTAAATCGGTGGTAATTGTCTCGCCAAAATGAAAAGGTGTGGTGGTTCCTGCTCTACAGGCATATTCCCACTCGGCTTCGCTGGGGAGATGATATTCTCGTCGGGTATGATTTGATAATCTGGCGCAAAATTCAACGGCATCGTACCAAGAAACTTGCTCTACAGGTAAGTTATCTCCTTTAAAGCGTGATGGCTCCGAGTTTAATTCTCTTTCTACTTGAGGTAATTTAGCTACTGCTCGCCACTGGGCTTGAGTTATGGGATATTTACCCATAAAGAAGAATGGAAGCGTTACTTGATGTTGGGGACGTTCTGAGTCACTGCTACCTTCTTCCGTTTCTGGTGCGCCCATTGTAAAAGTACCGTCGGGGATGTAAACCATTTCTAGTTCAATTCCCGAACCTAAGTCTTCGATATAATATTGCCCTGTTCCTTGTTTATATTGAATGACTGCTTTTGTCATTGCTGCCTGCTTTTGATATTTATATGGACATAATTGACATAATTTTAGATACGTTGCCTAAACCTCAATTTTGAAAAAAAATTTTTAACGCTCCGCTCCGCTAACAAACTGTAAAAAAAATAAGAGCAAAGCGCAAAAGAATAAAAGTATAAAGGGTTACTAAAGAATCCTCCCAACGGCACACACCACACGAAAACCAATAACGTCGTAGTAGTCATCGCGCGAAGGGTTGACGCGAGACGCGGAACGGCAATAAGTAGGAAGGCTGTGCCAGGAACCGCCCCGCAAATTTTGATAACGATTATCATTATCGTCTTGATTTTCAGTATCTACCCCCGCACTGCCATCTGTTGACGCACCTTCATAGTTGTCATGCAAATCATCAAGACACCATTCCCAGACATTCCCATGCATATCGTATAGCCCAAAGGCATTAGCTGCGTCAAAGCTACCGACGGGTGTTGTTTTCTCGCGATAAATCCCTTTGGAGTCAGCACCATAAGTAGAGCTAGCTCTATAGTTTGCTAAATCAGATGTAATTGTTTCGCCAAAATGAAAAGGTGTAGTAGTACCAGCGCGACAAGCATATTCCCACTCGGCTTCGCTGGGAAGACGATATTGTTTAACCGTGTCTTGGGAGAGATTATCTTCTACGATGCGGTTAAGGCGATCGCAAAATTCAACTGCATCGTACCAAGAAACTCGTTCTACTGGTAAGTTGTCTCCTTTGAATCTGGATGGTTCTGGTTCTAAGTCCCGATTCACCCGGAGATGCTGCATATTCGCCACTACTCGCCACTGCGCTTGAGTTATGGGATATTTGCCCATAAAGAAGGATGGGACTGTTACTTGGTGTTGTGGGCGTTCTGAGTCCCTGCTACCTTCTTCATCTTTTGGAGCGCCCATTGTAAAGGTACCACCAGGAATCTTTACCATCTCTAGTTCAATTCCATTACCCAAGTCTTCGGTAAAATATTGACTTTGTTGGCGACGGCGATTAATTATTAATTCTGTATTTTTTCTAGAGGTGCCAGATTTTTTCAGTTCAATGGTAGCGACTTCATATTCAAAAGGTTGTAGGTTGATATCAGCAGGTGTTTTAGTTTCTTCTTCTAAAGATATAGCTGCTATTCTAAAATCAAAGGTTTGTAGTGATGGAAATCCTTTGAGTAATTCTAAATGTTCTGTATTAGTTTGAGACTTTTGTTCTAATTGTTCAGCGGAAACAAGATCATTTTCCTTGGTAGTTTGAAAATTCTGCTCCAATTGTTCAGCGAAAGCCGCATAATCTCCACCCAAACGTTTCAAAATCTTTACCGCTACCTCTGCAAACGGTTTCACCTGTTGATTGTCAGCTTCTCCTGGTGCTTTCAACAGCGCTACAAAATCTTGCAAAGACTTACCTAACTGCGCTGCTACATACTGGGAAACTGCATTGAAAATATCTGCTGAATCTTTTACTGGTGAGGATTCAAGCAACATACCCCGTATTTGATCATCCATAAAATCATACTGCACCGTATCTGGTAAGGTATCTGCTGCAATTGGTGTTAAAGGTTTTAACAAGCCTCCCAAAAATACCTCTGCAACATGAACTTGGCGAGATGCGGGTATAATGGTTTCTTGAATTAACCGCACTACAGGTAAATTAATTACTGGTGCTGCTGAGAGTAATCCTGCTAATTTCCGCCCCATTGGTGAAGCTGTCATGCGAAACCGATGTACTCGCTCTGAGGCGTTTACTTTTTGAGGAGTAGTAGTTTGGGGTTGATTGCTGCGATTAGGTTTTTGTGATATTGCTGAAGATAAAACAAACCCGGAAGCTACTGCATCGCTTTTCCCCGTTAGCATCTGACTCCAAGGTAAAGCTGTATCTGGTTCTAATGTGAAAACAGGAATTTTGATGCCGGTATCTAAATTAATATCTTTCCACAATAATAGTTTTTTGATTAATAAATGTTTGTTGGCTACTCCTGGTGTTAAACTTGCCAAATTTACGGAAGCACCCAAACCCAAACCCGTTTTTAACCACAACCAATCGGGTAACATCTGAATAATTGCCATTGGTTGGGTGTTTGTCCAATCTTTTAATACTTGGGTAATAGCACCATTACGCCACATAGCCCCAACGCAATCACTTACGAGTAAAATTAACCGACGACGATTAGGATCTAATATTTCACGGTGGCTGGCAAGACGTTGTTGGGATGCATTTTGACCAATTCCGGGACGAATATAGATTTCTCCGTCTTCGTCGGTAACTAATCCCCAAGCCCGTACATCCCGAAACACGCCATAATGTTCTAGTAATCGTTTTAACTCCCAAATGGTATGTCGCCAAATCAGCATTGATTTACTTTCGTCAACTACCAAAGCCACATCTAACCAAGGCTCTGGTTCAGATTTGAGTATGGGAATACAAATTTTGGTTGCAGCAGTATGCTCTACTGTGGCTGTTTCATCTAATACGGTTTTTCTCCCAGATTCCACCCGACGCATTAAAGGTTTTAACACTTGAGCCAATGTTAAAGGCTCTCGTAGAGAAGGTGCATCTGGTATCCGCAAGGGAAGGGCTTGATTTTTAGATGAGGTTTGAAGTTTTTCTTCAGTTTGTGAAGAAATTTCTGCTGAAGCAGGTTTGGGAGAAGTTTGTTTATTTGTAGAAGTAGGATTTGATTTTTTGGGAGTCTTTGTAGAAGTAGGATTTAATTTTTCTGAAGTGTTTGATTGATTTCCCTGTTGTGGAATTATATCGTTTTGTATATTGCTAATTTCCTGACGTTTCTGAGAAAACCAAATAATATCGGCGATTTCTTCCCCGGTTAATTCTAAATCTGTTCCTAAAGCTGCAATCAGTTGATTAAATTGGTTGTTGGTTGCAGATGATTCATTAGTCATATCGTTTCCGTTAATATCGGAATTGTTTCTATTTTCTCTCTCTTCCTCTTCCTCCTCTGCGCTCTCTGCGTCTCTGCGGTTTTTTTTTAATCATTACTGGTTAAACTTTTTAATAAAATTTCTTTTACCGATTTTTGATCTGCTTCTGATTCTGGACAAACATCGCGAGTTAATAGATAAATTGTATTCAATAATTGGTCTGTTGCGCGTTCGGTATTTTTATCTTTATCTGACAAAAATTCTTTGATTAATTGATTAATTTTCGCTTCAGCATCTTGAAAAAGCTTTTTTTCATCTTGAAAATGAGCTTTGACAATCGCTTTGAGCGCTGATTCCTGGGGATTAGGCATTTTTACCCGTATGCATCGCCGTTTAAAAGCTGGAGGAAAATCTCTTTCTCCATTACTAGTCATTACAATAATTGGGAAAGAATAACACCGTACTCTTCCTTGTTTGATTTCAACATCAATATCTCTATCTTGAGTTTCAACTATAAATTCACCGTTGTCAGCAGAATTATTATTTTCTCCCGATTTAGCTCGTCTGACTAACTCTTGTATCGGGAATTCTCCCTCCTCAAAAATATTTAATAAATCGTTGGGAAGATTAATATCACTTTTATCAATTTCATCAATTAATAAAACCCTTGGTAACACAGAAGGTAAGAAAGCTGTTCCTAAAGCACCTAATGTAATATACTTGCCAATATCCTGCTTTTCGTTTTGCTGAACATCCTGCAATCGTGCTAGTGCATCGTAACGGTAAAGCCCTTCTTGCAAAGTAGAACGAGCAGTAATCGCCCAAGACAATACGGGACCTAAATTCAACTCGTGCGCGATCGCATAAGCCAAAGATGTCTTACCGGAACCAGGTTTACCCGTAACTAATAATGGTCTACGTAAATAAATCGCAGCATTGACAGCATTAATTATATCAATCGCATTATCAGAAATACGGAAATTTTCACCCCTTCTCCTATTGCGATCGTTTTCCTCTGCCAATTTCATTAGCTGATTCCAACGTACTTCCGAACGTTCATCGCTGGGAATATCTTCAATCTTACTAAAACGTCGCCAAGGTGGAGGTTCGAGTTTTTTAAATTTCTCTTCCACGCCTTTTAATTGTTTGCCATTTCCATGAAAAAAGTGCCAATCTGCCATAATTATCCAGTTTCTACATACCTGTTTCTGTCAAAGTTTGATTTTGTAGCATCAAATTAGAAGGTACTCGATGAGGATTATCGCATAAAAATCCTAAACCTAAATGATAATCTAAATAATTTTCTTTCTCTGGTTTTGCATGAGCTTTTCTACGGAATTTGAATACTGATTCAATAGAGGCTGATTCATCTTTAAAAAACTCAATATTTAATAATTCATCAAAATCATCATCTATATTAGGTAAATGACACCTTGTCCACAAACATATTGGCACTCCTCCGATTAAAATCGCATGAAATAATTTTATTTTATTGTTAGTTTCAGGCAAGCAACAAGTAACTTTTACTCCTAACTTTTTTTCATCTTCCAATATGATTTCTATTTCTTCCCAATTACAATCATCAATATTAGGGATATTATGAATTTTAGTTTGTATGTTTTCCTCACAGATCGTATTTTGTTTCCAGTTATCAAATTCCTCCCATCTCTCAATTAATTTATTAAAAGATTCACCATTATCAAAAGTATAACGTTCACGAAGACGTACTAAAAATCTATATTTGATACCAAATTCCTTTTCTTTCTGTTCTGTACCACCAATCGGTACTTTTTTTAAATTTATATTAGTATCTATAATTTCTAAAGGTAAAAATACTTCAACTTTTAGATTATATCTTTGTCGATTCAATAGATATTCTTTAAAATGTTGAGTTTGAGCAATATGAATAAATTTGTCAATTATATTTACAATTTGTGATAAAGAACATTCAATATGAGGAAAATCACTATTTAATTCTAGTTTAATCGGTTCTGTATTAGTATTCTTATCTAAATAATTGAGAATTAATTCAGCTTGCAGATAAAATGTATCAGTACTATTGGGAGTAACTGTAACTAGTAGATAAGAATTAAGAGTAGCAGTAGATGATTTCCTTTCTTCATAGGTTGGTAACTTAATATTTAGTTCCTGGGCTATAATTTCTACCCAGTTATTTAATTTAACTTGGATATTGCTAGATACTCCTTTCTCTTGACTTAAACGCTCGGTAAATTCAATAATACTAGGAATATTTTTATCATTTTTATAATTATTTTCTAAAAATATAGTTTTGAATATAACTAGACTTTTGGGATTGGTTAATTCTGGAAAATTACCGAATATGTCTTGAGACTTTGAAGAATTTTCAAGAGTTTCCTTACATACTCTCTTCAGTATATCTAAATCAATCTCAGTAAACACTAAAAACACATTGTTAAATTGTTCAATTGAAATAGGACAAATATTAAGTTTAATATCTGTAAGATCGAAAAGATTGGGAAATAATTTATATTTTATCTTTTTGAATACTTCATTTTTAGGTCTTTCTTTACACAAAGATTCAATTAACTGTTCTAATTTTCCTCTTGACTCAGCCCATTGAATTAAACTAAAAACAACCTCGGTATAATCTTTACCTCCAGCTACTGCATCTAGATTTACTTCTAATTTCTCACGAGCCATAATCATCAAATCACCTTTGCTTGGATAAGCACTGGTAATAGCTAGGCGTAATTTTCTAAGTTCATCACCGCTTAAATGCATCACTTTTCCTTTGCCATATAGAACTCATTTGACATCTTTTAATGTCTTGAAGTAAAGTGAGCAGCCTCACAGACGAAGAGACAAAGCTTTATTTTTGAGAAAAAATATCTAAACTATCATCTCTATAAAATAATTTTATACACTAGATTCTTTTTCTATAGTATAATTAGAGATATAAATTAAGTATATTCACTATCACGAACCATAAGTAACAAATTTACTTTATTTACAGCTATTTACTAGTATGGCAAGACGGTTAAGAAAAGACCGTAATTAATTGCACTTGCCTTAACACCTTAAAGAAATACTTCTCTAAAAAGAGAAATTTAGGATGTGATACAAAAAAACCAGCTTCCCACAGCTGGTCTGTCATATTACTATTAGTGTTGTCTTCTCAAGTAAAGTCAAACCCAAACTTTCGCGTTCCCAAAACGCCTCGGGTAATCTTTCTTTACAATATTGTAACAGGCAGTACAGAATTTTCCTGGAAATTTATCAAAAAAAGATATTTATATGAAATATTAAGCCAATATCTTTAAAAATAATTCAATATGCATTCCGAATTGCTCGCCATCCACGGACAAAAGGATAAGGAGATGTAAAGACAAGGAGATACAGAAAAAATTTCAACTCCTAACTCCTAACTTTTAACAGATTGCGGTTTTCCCCAGAGTATAGTTTCTTGCTTATAAATAGCAATTCCTGGTTTGGCACCTTTTGGTTTGTAAACGTGTTTTGGTTCGGTATAAATAACTGGTACTTGTTCGCTTTGACGAGCGCGACTGTAATATGCGGTTAGATTGGCGGTAAATTGTAAATCATTCTCTTCCGCTACTGCACCGGGTTCTAACCTTAATAGTACGTGACTTCCGGGAATTTCTTGAGCGTGAAACCATAAGTCATAATCTCCAGCAACTTTAAAAGTTAACTGGTCATTTTGACGGTTGTTGCGTCCAATTAATACTTCAAAACCGCTTGGTGTTTGGTGACGATAAAAGTTTGTAGTCGCTTCGTTAGAACTACGTCTGCGGTATTCCGAGTCTTCCAAGTATTTTTGTGCAATCAATTCTTCGCGGATTTCTTCTAAAGCCTCTAAATCTTCAGCCTCAAGGTAGTTGTCAATTTGAGAAATTGCTGCATCAACTTGCTCTAAATATTCGATTTCAGCATTCACTTCTGCAAGTAAAGGTTCTACCGCTGTACGGGCACGTTTGAGTTTTTGATGCTGTTTATAAAGTTTTTGGGCGTTTTGTACGGCGTTTTTATCGGGTTGTAATTTAATTTTGACTGGTTCATTTGTCTCGAAATCAGCCAAAGTAATTTCTTCCATCCCCGGTTCCCATTCTTGTAGATAAGCCATTAGCAAATCGGCTTGGGTACGATATTCATCCGATTGTTCTGACTGCTGCAAGCGTTTTTCAAAGGTTTGGGATTTGGTACGTAATTTTCCTAAAATATTACTCAGTTTCTGACTAAGTTGATGCTTTAGCTGAGCAAATATCTGTTGATTAAACTTATCAGTATAATAGCGGTTAAGTAACTCTTGAATATCCTGCGCTTTTTCAACTACACCCCAGCCAAGTACGGTATAACCAGTTTCAGTCCAACCTGCTTGAAATTTTTTTTCTTGCAAAGCTTTAAGCCATTCATGCCATTGCTTAAATAATGTTTGCCATTCTTTAGATGTAAGTTTATCGGTTGTACTTTCCGTACTCAAATTTGCAGCTTTTAGCATTGATTGTACTAAAGCGGGAGAAACACCACGATAGTTTTTAGGCAGTTGACTCTTGATTGCTCCAGGTATCAGGCTTACTCTTTCGTACCAATCTTGTTGTGATTCATCCAAACTTGGAATAGCGGTAGTAAGCTTTGGTGGTTGTTCGTAAACTTGTCCAGTTAAAATCGGACGAACGCTTGATTTTTTATCGCTAATTTGACGACCAGCGGTAATAATTATATCGTTAGCATCAGTAAGAATCACGTTGCTATACTTGCCCATGATTTCTACATACAGGTGATATAAAGCCTGCTCTCCCGGACGAGGAGCGAACTGTAAATCTACGGCACGTTCCCAAGGAGCAACTGTCTCAATTGAAACCAAAGCTAAACCACCTAACTGGTGAACCAATTGTTGAGAAAAAGTAAATGTATCTGGCGATCGCGGTGGTGGGGAACCGATATGAATGCGAGCAGCTTGGGGATGCCAGGAAACTTCGAGCCAACCCCGACTTTTGAGAGTACGAAGTGCAATTGCAATAGTATAGCGATCGCGCTGATAAACTTGTTCTAAGCGTGACGGCAACCAGTTAGCACGGATATCGCTGCAAACTGCACTCAAAGTAGTATAGTCAAATGTTTGCACAGCGATTGTTGTTATAAGAGCATTGATGTTCGTTAGTATAGCTCGATTAAAACAGTAGATGCACGTCTTTAGATATAAATATATCCAAGACGTGCATTTGTGAAATTAACTTTCTTACTTAAGGAAGACGAGAAAAAAGTTTTTAATTAATCAAGGCGATGCAACTTTATTAAATATTAGATATAAATATAAATCTAAATGAAATAATAATATAGTTGATGCACTTGTTTTTTCTTAAATCTCTTCATCTTTTTTGTTCTTTTTACTTAATCCTAAACCAGTCATTCCAGTTACGAATATTGCGCCGATTGTACCGGGTTCGGGTACGCTGGTTGGTGTAGGAGAATTACCAACTTTGATTTGAAAAGCAAGGTTGGAACGCATCGGATTATTACCAGTCCAACTCATTGATGTTTTACCAGTAAGTGTAAACGGAGATGAAATATCTTTGAGTTGTAAGTAGTCTACGTCTTTGCTTTCACCACCCAAAGATGACAAACTTCCTATACTTTCACCGTTAAAAACTAAGTCTTTAAGCGTTACAAAATTATTAGAGTTATTCCCTTTATTTTCTTTTGCAAAAGTACGAAGGAAAATACTGTTTGCTGAACCGTTAAAGTCCTCACTACTTAAGGTTTTACCGTCTAGTTCGTATGTGACTTTATTTCCATCGTACATTAAGCTGAAATCGTATACGCTACCATTTCCCCAATTAAATTGTTCTTCTGTTGAAACTTTAGCACCGTCTACTACATCGCCATTAATTTTTAATTCTTTCTCTCCGGCACCTCCGCGATCGCCAATTCTTCCTTCAGCAACAAATAACTCAGTAAATTCTTTCTGATTAATTAAAGACTTAAAATCATCATCGTCAAAATTAGCGTTATTAACTAAAGTCATAGCTTGGGCAGAGTTTGGTGCAATTAAGAACCCAAGAGCAGTGATGCTTAAAGCAAACAGTGAATTACGTGCGTTGATTTTATTTGTTAAATTAAACATTTTATTCATTCCAAAAAGTAATTTTTTAAGTTTATTTAGCGAATTTATGTTATTAGGAATAAAGCTTGAAACTATAACATAAATTTTCTCTAAATACAGCCGTACAAAATCTTATCAATTACTAAAATTAATCCAAAGTATTCACTAAAACTTCCGGAATTGTATATTTCCTTCCGTACAAGTAAACAACATTTATTTGAAAGTAACTGTTGAAGCTTTCGGTTGCTTATGTATCTAGTTAAAACCTTTCCAAACAACAATGTCGATCAAAAAGTCTGTCTTTTATCGAAACTTTTTGTTCGGATTAAGTATTTTCGGTTTCTCATGGAAAACACTTAGAAATAGATTATAAAAATACTTATTCTTTTCAAAAAACCAGTAATTCAAGTTGATTAAGAGTATAAATACGTAGAAGAAAAAAAATATAAAATTTGCAAGTTCTATTATTTTCATATATTGAACCATTATCTGTAAAAGCCAGGGAGTTTAAAATTTTGTTCGAGGCCTACTCCCTGATTTCTATTCTCTTCTTTAGGCTACTTCTGAAAAGATCCAAAATTACTGATAATGGGCAATCGGCAATAACAACCTTGTAATAAGAATTCACCCTCTTTAATAAAAATTAAATTTAATTAGGGTAAATTTCCCGGTGGCAATTACCGATTCCCCATTATTTATGTGTTATTAATATTAACTATTGACTACCATAGGCTGCTTCACAGATTGCGGCGATAACTTTTTGTAGAGTTCGCCTAATTGCATTGCAACCCCATCCCAACTAAATTTATTTTCAACGCGCTTTCTCGCAGCTTGACCTAACTCTTCGCCCCATTGAGCATCCAGCAAAATTCGGTCAATAGCATTCGCAAAAGCTGGAACATCCTGCGGTGGTGCCAACAAACCAGTTTCTTCATTAACAACAGTAAACTGAAGTCCGCCAACATCGCTCGCAACTACTGGTGTAAAGCTCGCCATTGCTTCGATAGCTACCAGCCCAAAAGGTTCGTAATGACTCGGAACAACGCAAACGTCAGCAGCACCATAGTAAAATGGTAAATCTTCTTGGCTGATACGACCCGGAAATTCTGTCATCTGAGTCATTCCTAATTCCGCGACGATTTTCTTTATTCGCTCGCATTCATCACCATCGCTATGTCCGGGGCGACTGCCACCACAAATCATTAACTTGAAGTCTTCCCTACCAAATAATTTAGATTGTCCTACTGCACGTACCAAGGTTTCAATACCTTTACGTTGGTCAAAACGTCCTACGTACAGTACAAGCTTAGTTTCGGAATTAATTCCCAATTCGTTTCTTGCTGTTTTTCGGTCAACACAACCAAAGCGTTCAATATCTGTACCGCAAGGAATTACATCTATATATCCTTTTGTCGAAACAAGAGTACGCATATGTTCTTGTTCTTGCGGCGAAGTTGCAACAATTCTTTGTGCCGTTTCTAATATCTGTTTTTCTGTTATCAAACGGGTACTAGCAACTAAAGGAACTGTTTTTACAGTATTGTATTTAACTGCTCCTAATGAATGATATGTATGTACTATATGGCTTCCTTGTTTTTGCCTCAACTGCATACCAACCCAGCTAGAAAGCCAGTAATTAGTATGAATTAAAGAATATATGGTTTCGTTATCTTGCTGAAATTTGAGAAAATTATCTACAAATTCTGGCAAATGTTCAAAAAGATTGTCTCGCGGCACAAAATCAACATTACCTGCTTTCAAACGAATTGTTCGACAATTTGGAGAATGCCAAACAATATCTTCCTGCTCAACATCTACTTTACGGGTAAACATATCAACTTGCCATCCAAGTTCAGCTAATGCTTCCCCTACATGACGAACGTAAACGTTCTGCCCTCCGGCTTCTTCCTTACCTATTTCAATCGCTGGATCGCCGTGGACGGAAATCAAGGCGATGCGTTGCTCTGTTGCAAGGTTCATAGTTTATTGGCTAATAATGTGTTTGACTTCTTAGGAGCGCGTCAACCCCTAATACTAAAATCTTTGTAAATGTTCATGTAATCTTTATTTTAATTTAAGATGTGAATTTTTTTTACTTATTTGCAATTTCCTTTACTCTTGTAAGTTCAGTAATAATATGGATTCACACAATGCTATAAACACTATACTTGTGTTTCCTAACACCTCTGATATTACTTACTTAAACGGCTAATTATTGCCATATATCTATGGCTTAAAGTATTATTTATGACTGCATTAGTTCTATACCTTGAACTTCAAAACAGCATTACTTTAAATAATAATATCATTGTTTTAAGTATAAACACTTAAATAAGTAGATTTCAGTTAAAACAGTAAATCGATACTCATTAGTTTTTTAGAGACACCAAACCATAACAGCTATATAAAAATATGTATTTTAATATACTTAATATATATTTACTGTAAAAATTGTACTTAGGTCGCTACTTTTTCAAAAGCTGTCAGAACGTTTTTTCTTGGTTAATGTATTTAATACTACATCTAAAATAGCTATAAAATATGTATAGTATAGGATTTATTTATGGTTAGCGCTTTATCTGAGGCAATACTGTCACCGATTCCAGACATAACTGTGCTAGCTATATGAGCGTTAATAATTCTTTGAAAGCAAAAAATATTACAATTCAATTGATATCTATCATCAAACCAAGAACTTACAAGCTGTAGAAGATATTTAGATCGTAAATTTGAAAATTTTATTTTCTTGAAGAGATATTGAGAAAAACTACCGCGCACGATTTTTAGCGAGCAGTTGCGGAAAGTCCTTCGCTAAGATAAATCCCTGGCAATAGCTGGGATTGAAAATTAATTCATATTTTTTGTGGTTTATAAAGATATGGTGCTTATCGATTAAAAGCGCATCAAAATAGCTCGCTCGCAAGCAACTACTATAAATAAAAAGAAAGCTTGACAAGCCCAACCTGCCTTCCTCGGTGGGCTAGTTCAAACTTCTAAGTTCACAAACTAATTGGTAGTCTGTGCGGCAAGCATTTCCTTTAACTTCTCTAACTCTGTAGCCCAACGAGGATCTGGAGAAACCCCATCTGACGAAGAACTGCTTGAACTGCTGCTATCTTTAGAACCACTGCCGCGACGAGATTTTTTCTTACTCTTACTAATTCCAGTAGTGGCAGAACCACTAACAGCAGCTGGAGTTGGTGTTGATGCTTTAGAAGGCTGCATCCCTTCTTCTCCTTCCTCACTACTCTTAGTGCGAGGTAATGCTTTCTCCAGCTTAATAGGAGATTCTTTGAACATTTGACCATTATATTTTTCAATAATTTGGTCGGCTTGTTCGTCGTTGTTCACAGTCATAAAACCAAAGCCGCGACATTTGCCTGTCTTACGATCTTTGATTAATTTGGTCGTAATACTGCTACCTTCTTCAGCAAAAACAGCTTGCAATTCTGATTTATCTATTTCTTCTTTTGGCAAATTGCCTATGTATAGGCGAATGGACATGAAAGATCCTCCAATATGGTTAGATGTTTAGCAACGGGTTTAAAACAAAAACTTGGGTTTATGGATGACGGACATATGTTATTTACTAACATTGCCGCGAACCATCTTTTTACTCCAAACTGTTAATCTTTACAATACAGTTTTTCGCAATCGCGATTTTTTTATGCGAAATTACACGCTTGAACATACAAACACGTTAATCACAAAAATTCTAAATTCTGCATTATCTTCTTGCAAAACAAAACTTATTCAATGCTCTTTTATTATGAAGATTTAAACACCATTTTCTACAATATCACGCTATTCTTAGCACAGCTAGTTCAGCACAGACATTTCTGGCTCAGTCATTAATGCATAGTAACATAAAATACATTTTTTTCGTAAAGCAAGCCCTTTCAAGAAATAAAAACCAGTCAACGGTTGGTTGATTTCCTACTGTGTTGGAAGGACGAAAGGGAGATACAGTAGCGCAAACAGCCTCATACATTAATTAAGCCTATAGCTTTCTCGTTTGAGCTAAAAGTTCTTAGTGTTAATAAATATAACATTTTTGTCGAGATTTCGCAATTTTTATTTACAAAAGTATTTTAGAATCAGTGATTCGATCAACCTGTTAAAACAATATAGGCTCCCCAAGCAAAAGCTGCGACTGTCAAAATGGTAGACCAAATTGGATGAGGGCTGTTGACTAATTTGCCACTTTGAGTTTTTAAAGTTTGAATATCCACCCAAGGCGTTGCACCTCGTCGCAACCAGCCAGTGACGGAAACTGTTTTACCGATAAAGTCTTGAGGATTAACAGATTGTCCCAACCAGGAGACATGATGTAATTTCACCAAAATATTTCCAACTTGAATAATTAAGTCTTGTGCTAAATAGTTGCTGCTACCACGATGACCTAATAATTTTCCTGAAAGTTCAACCGGGGTACTATCTATAGGTAAGGCTGTGGGATTTGTTAATAACTCGGCTATTGACTCGGACTTTTGGACATTTTTAGTTTCAATATTGGCAAATAAAGAATTCATTCTAATTAAAATACCAATACTAAAACCGATAAGCATAAAACCTGTAACGAATTGCCAATCGTCGTATATCCATTTGAGGTTAATTAAATTTAGCGCAAATAATGCCTGCCAAGCCAACCGGAAAAGTAATGCTGATGCAGCACCAGCTAAAATGCCCAAGTAAGGAGCAATTTGTAATAAGAATGACTCGCGTTTTACCTTCAATGACTGCTGGTTTTCGAGGTATACTTCAGGCTCTACGTGCCAGTAGCGAGCAAGTTTACATAATTTTTGCAAACGTGTCCCCATCAAAGGATGGCTGTTAGTAGCTGTGAACCATTGACGATAGGGATTAAGATAATCCCACATTAGCAACGATTCAAAGGTGGTATTTGCAGCGATACTACCTAACCATAAACTTTGTTCGTGACCAACTGGTATTAATAGATTTAAACTTTCTAACTGCCAAGGTGTTTGTTTTTTCTTGGCTATATCGGAGGCAGTCGCAATGGCAATTTTGAGTAAACCACGAATCAATGCGTTAGGGTTTCCAGTTACTTCCGCACCAATTTTATCGCTTAAGAAAACTCGGTTTCTTGATAACCACAAACCTGTTGCGGTAAGCAAATACCAAATTCCATAAATGCCATTAGCAATTATTCCTACAACTGTACCTCCAATTCGGTTGGATATATTATCACCTAGTTGGGAAATCAGTTGATATAGTTTATAAATCGGAATTGTTACCGACAGCATTACAGACATAACTGCACAATTTACGCGACCGATTTGACCTAATTGAGAGGCTATTATTGCCGCGATTTCATCATCTTCAAGTTGCTCTAAAAGTCCCTGACTAACTATAATACGAGCGGTACGGGGTAAATGACCAACTGTAAATGCCACTGGTGCTGCGAGCGGTAAAATCCCTAATTTTGGTAAGCTCCAGCCTCGCGGTTGACAGTAGCGTTGCAGTACCCGTACTGATTCGTGAGAATATGTCTTTAAAGTTTCTCTACTTAATTCTTTTTTCTCGTAAAATTTACATAGCAGCCAATCGAGTAACCACGGTGAAACAGCTAGGATTACGAGAAATATACCCAGCACTAAGTAAGTCGGGTCATTGTATAAAAACTGTATTGGTTCTAAAAATGGTAGCGCAACTAAAATATTGTTAATTAATTGCATTACTAGCTGTAATAGTGCCCGTACTATCCAAAATAAAGCAACAAAGGTTCCAATCCCCAGCAATGGCAAGCGAATAGACTTTGTAAACTTTGGTTTTGGCAGGGGTTGCCATACCTTTGCCCTTCCTCCCAAACGCCAATGAATATTAGAGTTAATATTTGGAATTTGGGAATTTGCTTTAGAATTTGACGAAGAATTTGCTTGGGAAACAGGTACTATTTCACCACCACGAGGTTTTTTTTTCGTTTGCACGGGGGGTTCTTTCACAGTCGAAGTATTTGCTTTTGAATTTGAAAATAATGGTGGAGGTGGAGGTGGAGGTGGGGTACGAGTAGGAGTGGTAATGCTGGGGAATTCAGATTCTAATTTTTCTATTCGATCTATTTCATCTTCTGGCGATTCAAAAGCAACAAATCCTGTTGAGTACGGCTTCTTATTTTTATAAGTAGGATACTTTTTTTTCAGTTGTTTCAAAGAGTTTTCTGCCCACTGTTGAACTTGAGAATTACTGCTTTTCTCCAGAGATTCACACACCGCGATCGCCATTTCAATTTCGCCGCTGCGGGAGTACGCGACTACTAAGCCAACCTGGGCTTGTAAGCTTTCATTGGTATCATCATCCCTAGCTGCAACATCTTCTAAGATGATTTTTGCCGTGCGGTAATCTTCTTTTTTGAGGGCAGCTAAACCGTCTTTCAAAGATGATTTGGAGTGTGAAGACATAAATATTCTTTCACTAAACGTATTTAAAAATAGGTTGATATTTGTGTGGTGCAAATATAGCCTATTATTGGCAAACGGGCTATAAAGCCCGCTATCAAAGGTTTTATGGATAATACTGGTTGTGGTATATCGCTTACGAAGTTGAAGTTGTTCCGGATACGGGAGCTATGGCATTTAACTTTAACTCCGGATGATCTTGCTTTAATTGATTGGTGTTCCATTCATTGCGGAATAATAATACAGGTCGTCCCATACTATCTTTCATAGTGGTAGTGTTGAACAAACGTCCCACCTTTTCCAAAGCTTCCCAACCACCTTCTACCCAACGGGCTACGCTGTAAGGTAAATATTCCAAACGAGTTTCTACACCATACTCGTTTTCCAAACGATACTGCACAACTTCAAGCTGTAACTGACCAACTGCTGCCAAAATTGGATCGCGTTTTGATTCATCCACAGAGTACATAATTTGTACCGCTCCTTCTTCGCGCAATTCCGTTACACCTTTTTGAAACTGCTTAAATTTTGAAGGATTGGGATTTCTCAAAATGGCAAACAACTCCGGTGAAAAATAAGGGATACCCTCATATTCTAATTTTTTACCAGTGTAAATTGTATCGCCAATTGCAAAAACACCGGGATTATTTAAACCAATAATATCCCCCGGATAAGCTTCATCAATAGATTCGCGTTCTTGAGCAAAGAGTTTTTGCGGACGAGATAAACGCACGTTTTTACCTGTACGAGCGTGATTAACTGTCATATCTTTTTCAAAACGACCCGTACATACGCGGATAAAAGCAACGCGATCGCGATGTTTGGGGTCCATATTCGCTTGCAGCTTGAATACAAAACCGGAAAAGTCTGGATAAGTAGGGGGGACTTCGCCTAAACTGCTGGAATGAGAACCGGGTTTGAGGGCATATTTGAGAAAATTCTTCAGAAATAACTCTACGCCGAAATTAGTCATGGCCGATCCAAAAAACACCGGAGTCATTTTGCCTTGGTGTATCAAATCCATGTCTAATTCGGGGCCGACTCCATCCAACAATTCCAAATCGTCTTTGAGTTGATGATAAAGCTCTTGTTCCAAAACTTCTTCAATTTTGGCATCGCCCAAATCAACTATCGTATTTGCCGCTTCTTTGCTTCCGTGGGCGCTTCTTTCAAACAAATGGATTTTTTGCTCTTGACGATCAAATACACCTTTAAAGCGATCGCCCATGCCGATCGGCCAGTTTACCGCATAAGTTTGTAAATTTAATTCTTGCTCAATTTCGTCTAAAAGTTCTAAGGGTTCTCTTCCGGGACGATCTAGTTTATTTATGAAAGTAAAAATTGGAATACCCCGCATTTTACAAACTTCAAATAATTTTCGCGTCTGGGGTTCCAAACCTTTGGCTACGTCAATCAACATGACTGCATTATCGGCAGCGCTGAGAGTTCGATATGTGTCTTCACTAAAGTCTTGGTGCCCAGGAGTATCTAATAAATTTATTTGACAATTTTTGTACTCGAACTGCAACACTGTTGATGTAATAGAAATACCTCTTTGCTGTTCCATTGCCATCCAGTCAGAAGTTGCTTTACGCTGTGCCCGTCTAGCTTTTACAGAACCCGCTTCGTGAATGGCACCCCCGTACAGCAGTAGTTTTTCAGTCAGAGTAGTTTTACCAGCATCCGGGTGAGAAATAATGGCAAAATTGCGACGACGTTCAACTTCTTCGTAAATTTCCTTCTCAAGTTCAGTTGACATAAGGTATTTGTTTGGTTGTATTCTATCTAAAATAATTGTTTTTCAATTTAGCAGAAGTCTTTTAATCTTAAGACAACTCCACCAGGTAATCGGTTCGTTATATAATTCGGACATCTCAACATCAGGGGAGGAGAAAATGTACGACACCGACAGCAGAAAGCTTTTATCAGCACTGTGTCACGGAGCGATTTTTTTAAACTTCATAGTGGTGCCTATTGCCATTCCTATTGTGATATTTTTTATAACTCAAGATCCAGTTGTAAAAGATAATGCCAAAGAAGCTCTAATTTTCTACTTGAACGTTTGGCTGTGTGGAATAATTATCGGAGTGCTGGTTTCGGTTACTTTCGGCTTGCTTTGGCCTCTAGTACCTGCATGGTTTGTTGTCCATTGGGGACTTACCATTTGGGCGCTTTCCCACGTTTTAGGAGATTCAGAGAAACCTTTTCGCTATCCCTTCATTTTTAGAGTGATTTAGCATTTATTATCCAGCAGACGCTTGATACGATCGCAAGTAACTTTTTTACTTTAAGTTAGCTTAAAAGCCTGAAAGACTCACAGCTTTACTTTTTTCACCTTGTTTTCTGCGAGATACTCCTGGTTCAGCGAAGCAACCAGGGGAGGGATAGCAGGTCAAAGTTGATCCTTCGATGGGGTTAACTTTGAGTGTTTCCGAGTTGACAACACAATTAAACCCGTGTTTCGCTGTATCAATCGGACTTTTTTAGCAGTGCATTGCCCTAATCTTTTCCAGTCACAATCACTTACTGAAACTAATTTTTCTGTGTCTCCACTAACCCAACCGAAAAATGTTTTCTTCCCTTGGATAGCTTTAACAAAATCCCCTTTTCTGAATCCGTGACGGGTTGTAGTTCCGCCATATTTACGTCTATTTCCACCCTTGGAAGGAACCATTAAATGTAGTTGTCTGCGGCTAACTGGAGGACGACGTAAAATTGTAAATTGTGATTTAGTAATAGCTACATTACCGACCCAATTAGCACCATGAGCTTTTGTTCCTTCCCAAGCTTGATATTTAACAAACTCCGAACAAGCAAGCCTTACAGCGTCAACTGCGTGAGTCTCAGGGATTTGCAAAGACTTCCACCGATTTTCTTTGTGCAACCTCAGGTATTTACGAAGATTAGATGTTTCCCATCCTTTTCTCAATTTCACCTGCGCTCTATTTGATAACCTGTTAATCTGATATCTTTGCCCAACCATAACAGGGCTGAAACTAGCACTCCCCCTCGCTTCTACTTCTTCAATAACAATTGTTTTTACTGGGTAGATTTCACACAATAAAGTAATTGTTCGGTATTCCAAATCTTTATTTGCTCGAATACTTGGAGGAAGTTTAGAGTTGCGACGATTATCAAACCTAGATTGACGATGGCTACGTTTATTGAAAGATAATTTTCGATTAATCCGTCTACCACGTCTACCACGCCGCATCATAGACCGTTGTTCCATTCGGTCTTTAACTGTTTTGAATGGTAAAACTAAATGCAACATTTGCATCGTGGTTTTTTGGGATTGAACTGCCAAACCAGAAAACATTTTTCCGGGGTCTAAGCCAACTGCAATTTGTTGAACTTTAATATCAGATGGTTTAGTTAACAACTGAACATAAAAAATACCTAATTTGTTGAATTTACCTATTGCTTTACTTTCTTTAATCCAACGCCTAGCACGGCTAGCCTTTGTTGGCATTAATGGTGTATTGTCAGCATTAATAACAGGTACTCGCATAAAGAGATAATCCTTCGAGTATAGTTTTAGTCCCCTCGCCCAACTAATCCAAAATGTCTTGTCTTTAAACAACGACTGAACAAACAGTCTTGCAGATAATCCAAACTGGGGAAGTATTTGGAAGTGCGTATCAGGATTAGTCTAAGCGGGCTAGTCAAACACGTAAAGTTTGTTCTTTACAAGCCCCATCCCTCGGAGCGGGTGGGGTTATTGACTTGTGCTACTCACACATCTTCATTTTTTTCAAAAGTCCGTTTCAGTTAACTACAAATTGCAATGCTCAATAATACCAAGCTTTTCAATGTTGCAAAAATCTTCTTTTGTCGAGCATTTATCCTCGCAATAGCTGAAAATTAAATTCTTAACGCTACATCATCTTTTGCATAAATCCGCTAGCCACACCGCCGAATGCTACTAGATAAAGTACAAGTCTATATTTTATCGATTTTGCAATCCAGGCATTCGGCGGTTGTGGTACCGGCATACCCCAGAGCGAAAATAAATTTCAACTTGTCGAGAATCTGCTGTATTTCATCATAATATTAAAAAATGTGAAAAATAATTGACAAAATTATTAAGTATCTAGCTTAAATTTGATTAACTAATATTTTCATGTGGATAGTTATTAAGCTTTTTTAGGATATATGTACAGCTAGTTGTAAAATACAAAATTGCCCCACATCTTCGCAGACAGTAGGGCATAGGAAAGTTAAGCGCTGTTCGCAGTTTGTCCTTTCAAAGTCCAATTTTGCTTGCAGTTTGTGACGCTTTTGATTTTGTCTGTAAAAGTTTTTCTTACTGTTTAAAAAAATTATGTTTCCTACCCATCGTCCCCGCCGTCTGCGTAGCCATTCACAATTGCGTCGGATGGTACGCGAAACCGTATTGACTACAAACGATTTGATTTATCCTTTGTTTGCCGTACCGGGTGAAGGTATTGCTAAAGAAGTAAAATCAATGCCGGGAGTTTTTCAACTTTCTGTTGACAAAATTGTCGAGGAAGCAAAGGAAGTTTACGATTTGGGAATTCCCGGTGTTATTTTATTTGGTATTCCCGAAGATAAAGATATAGAAGCCACAGGTGCTTGGCATGATTGCGGTATCGTCCAAAAAGCTTCTACCGCTATCAAAGAAGCAGTACCAGATTTAATTGTAATTGCCGACACTTGCTTGTGCGAATATACCAGTCACGGTCACTGCGGTTATTTAGAAGTAGGCGATTTAAGTGGTAGAGTTTTGAACGACCCCACCTTAGAATTGCTTAAGAAAACAGCAGTATCCCAAGCTAAAGCCGGTGCTGATATCATTGCTCCTTCGGGAATGATGGATGGTTTTGTGCAAGCTATTCGTGAAGGTTTGGATGAAGCTGGTTTTCAAGATACGCCAATTATGTCCTACGCTGCTAAATATGCTTCTGCTTACTACGGGCCATTCCGCGATGCAGCCGATTCATCACCACAATTTGGCGATCGCCGAACTTATCAGATGGATCCGGGCAACTCCCGTGAAGCAATCAAAGAAATCGAATTAGATATTGCAGAAGGGGCTGATATGCTAATGGTCAAACCTGCTTTGTCGTACATGGATATAATTTGGCGTGTCAAACAAGCTTGTAATCTGCCAGTCGCGGCTTACAACGTTTCCGGCGAGTATTCCATGATTAAAGCCGCAGCCCTGAATGGCTGGATTGACGAAGAACGAGTTGTACTTGAAACCTTAACCAGCTTTAAGCGTGCCGGTGCCGACTTGATTTTAACTTACCACGCTAAAGATGCAGCGCGATGGCTCTAACAAATAGAACGAAGCACAAAGATTAATCGCATATTGCACAATCTTCTACACAAACATCTCGACGTAAAATTTTGCGTCGAGAAATTAATAATTATAAATAGGGAACGGGGAATAGAAGATAGAAAATAGGCAGTAGGGAAATAGATAAAAACTATTTTTGCGTTTATTTTTATTATTACTGATATCTTGCAACATTCTCAAGAAGCCCCAATTTCACGGAAATAAATTTCAGGGCTACATATAAAAAGTAGGTTAGAACGTACTAAAAACCTTGCCTAGTCTGATTTATCAGACTTTGTTTTTAAGAGAGGGGAATTTATTCCAAGGCGGTTGCCCTCAAATGGTGCAAGAAGTCAGTTATTATCTAAAGTTTTTCAAATACAACTTAAAAAAATATCAATACTATTACTGTATTTTTCACATCTATCTTTTTGTAGAGATTAATTAGAAGAAAAACTGTAGAAGTTAGTAAAAGATTGATTACAGTATGGTTAGATTGCTATGCGGGTATGCAAAGTCCTATACAATAATATAGTTAACAAATAATTTTCAGTTGGCTTTTTTTGTCAATTGATTTAATAAATCAAATTAATGAGTTTTGAAAAGGGAGCATTGAGATATGGATATGCAAGTCCTGAGAGAACGTGCGGGACTCAGCCGTGCAGAGGTTGCGTTCAGGCTTGCAATTAGTGAAACGAGCGTTCGCAACTGGGAAGCAGGGCGAACCGAACCAACCATGACACCGAAAAAATACTGGGATGCCTTGCGCCTGTTCAAATGTACGCCAGAAGAGTTAGCTGGAGCAAGCGAAAAATCAATTAATCAAAGGCACAAGCGTAAACCAGGAAGACCAAGAAGATTTCCGGAAAATAGCGATTACGATCGAGCTTCTGGAACAAGCTTAACTCAAGCAACTTCTGAAGATTCAACGGTTTCTTCTAATCGCTAAACTTCCAATTTTACAAAGAAAATTTTTCTCTAAAATTCTTTGTAAAAGAAATAATTCAGAAGTTGACTCGATCGCTTAATGTTGCTGTCTTTTGAGCGACAAACAAACAAGTGCGTTCAGCTATGCTGGCTTTATCGCAGTTTTAAATTATCTCCAGAGTTGTAGTTCTATCGGTAAACTATCGGTAAACTATAACGCTGGAGTTTTTTGATCTTTGTCACAATTGGGCAAAATTTTTTAGCGATTATTGATTAGTATTATAAACTACTAAATTTATTATTTAGAAGCATAGATAACAGTAGTATTTATACTTGAAGAAAGCAAATAAAACTGTTAAACCTGCATTATACAACCGGGTACTTTCATCTTCTGCTGAAGAAACAATATATAATTCAGTACGATGCAGCGATTCTTATCAGCTTTTCTAAAAAGTTAGGTAATCTTGCATAAATCATGCTGTGTTTACCGTATTTTTCACAGAGACGCGATAAAATTCTAAGACGATATTCCTCTTTTTTTGAACTAATGGCAGAAACACTATTTTTTAATGCTTTGCGGGAAGCCACTGATGAAGAAATGGCGCGAGATAAAACCGTGATGGTACTTGGTGAAGATGTGGGACATTATGGTGGTTCCTACAAAGTAACTAAAGACTTATACAAAAAATATGGCGAATTAAGAGTTTTAGATACACCCATTGCCGAAAACAGCTTTACAGGAATGGCGATCGGTGCTGCAATGACCGGGTTAAGACCGATAATTGAAGGCATGAATATGGGCTTTTTGCTGTTAGCCTTTAACCAGATATCAAATAATGCCGGAATGTTGCGTTACACTTCTGGCGGTAACTTTAAAATACCTTTAGTAATTCGCGGCCCCGGTGGAGTTGGAAGACAGCTAGGTGCAGAACATTCTCAGCGTCTAGAAGCTTACTTCCAAGCTGTACCAGGACTAAAAATAGTTGCTTGTTCCACACCTTACAACGCTAAAGGTTTATTAAAATCAGCTATTCGCGACGATAATCCGGTATTATTCTTTGAACACGTACTGCTTTATAACTTAAAAGAAGATTTACCTGAAGAAGAATACCTGGTGCCATTAGATAAAGCAGAAGTTGTGCGAAGCGGTAAAGATGTCACAATTATTACTTACTCGCGGATGCGCCATCACGTGATGCAAGCCGTAAAGACATTAGAAAAATCAGGTTTTGACCCAGAAGTTATCGATTTAATTTCTTTAAAACCTTTAGACTTTGATACCATCGGTGAATCCATACGCAAAACCCACAGAGTAATTATTGTAGAAGAATGCATGAGAACTGGAGGGGTAGCAGCAGAAATTATCGCTTCAATCAACGAACGCTTATTTGATGAATTGGATGCGCCAGTATTGCGACTTTCTTCTCAAGACATTCCCACACCTTACAACGGTAACTTGGAAAGATTAACAATTGTTCAACCAGAGCAAATTGTTGAAGCAGTAGAAAAAATGGTTGCTGCAAAAGTTTAAAGTTTAAAGGTTAAAGGTTGGGAGTTAGGAGTTAGGAGTTAGGAGTTAGGAGTTAGGAGTGAGTAGAGAGTAGTAATTCTTTTCCTTGTCTCCTTGTCTCCCCATCTCCCCATCTCCCCATCTCCCCCTCTCCCCCCTCTAACAATTCCCAATTGCTAATGCATAAAAATAATAACTGTTCGCTCATAACCGATAAAGAAGCGCTATTATAGCGTTTGTCGCGCTTTTTGGGGATGGTATGCAAAAACAGCGATTGTTTTTAGCTTTAATTTTTGTTTTAGTAATTGCCGCAGTGACGGTAATTGCTACTATTAAGGTGCCTTTAGGGCTAGATTTAAAAGGAGGTTCGCAACTAACTATTCAGGTTAAAACGACTCCTGAAATCAAGCAGATAGGCGAACGTGAATTGGAAGCGGTGCAAACGGTTCTCGGTAATCGAGTTAACGGACTCGGTGTTTCCGAACCTTTAATTCAAACTGTTGGAAACGATAAAATTTCAGTTCAGTTACCTGGAGTTAGCGATCCAGAACAAGCCGAACGGGTTTTAGGTGGTACGGCACAATTAGAGTTTAAGACTCAAAAGCCGGAAACGGAAGCTCAACTTTTTGCTTTAAGAGCTAATCGCGAACAACTCAGAGCCACACAAGCAGAGTTACTTGCTGCTGAAGAAAAAGATGCTGGTGCAATTGAGAAAAATCAACAAGAATTAAAAACGAATCAAGAGGCAATTTCTGAATTATATGCAAGTTTAGAAACGCCGCTAACAGGTAAATATTTAACTAATGCAAACGCTTTAAGCCCCCAACAAGGTGGGCGTGGTTGGAGTGCGGGACTTGAATTCGATCAAAAAGGTGGCGAGCTATTTGCCGAGTTGACCAAAAACCTTGCAGGTACTGGACGCAGTATTGGTATTTTTCTTGATAATGAATTAATTAGCGCCGCTTCTGTAGGACCTCAATTTGCGAACACGGGAATTACTGGTGGTAATGCTGTAATTGAAGGAGACTTTACAGCTCAAGAAGCTCAAGATTTAGCAGTGCAGTTGCGCGGTGGTTCTCTACCAGTACCGATAGAAATTGTCGAGAATCGTACAGTCGGTGCCACATTAGGAAGAGACAGTATTAACCGCAGTGTTTACGCTGGTGTTGGTGGCTTAATTTTAGTATTAATATTTATGGTGGTTTACTACAGACTACCCGGAATTATTGCTAATATCGCGCTGTTAATTTATGCTCTTTTGACTTGGGCTTGTTTCGCTTTACTTGGCGTAACTTTAACTTTACCGGGTATTGCCGGTTTTATTCTCAGTATTGGTATGGCGGTTGATGCTAACGTACTGATTTTTGAGCGCACCCGCGAAGAATTACGAGCAGGTAAATCGCTGTATCGCTCTGTGGAATCTGGTTTTTACCGAGCATGGTCTAGTATTTTAGATAGTAATGTCACTACACTGATTGCCTGTGCAGCGCTGTTTCAGTTTGGATTTGGCTTAGTCAAAGGCTTTGCCGTAACTTTGGCTGTAGGGGTAGCAGTTAGTATGTTTACAGCAGTAACTTGTAGCCGCACGTTAATGTTTTTAGCAATCAGAATTGATTCATTACGTAAGCCAGAACTTTTCTGTCCTAACCTGCCAACATCAATAAATAAAGCAGGGGTAGCCAGATGAAAATAAGTGTTAATAAATCGCGAACTTTATGGTGGAGTATTTCCGGTGCTATCATCTTAGCTGGCATCATCTCTATGCTGGTATCTTGGCAGCAGATTGGCGCACCGCTTCGTCCCAGTTTAGATTTTATCGGTGGTACGCGATTGCAGTTTGAACGAGACTGCACGTTACCAAATAACTGCGATCGACCAATTGATATCAATACAGTCCGAGAAGTTGTAGAATCTCAGGAATTAGCCGATAGCAGCATCCAGCTTATTGCTGACGGAGAAACTGGTGAAAACAATGGCGTATTAATTCGTACAAAAACTTTAGATGTAGATAAGCGCACCCAGTTACAAACTGCTTTAACTGAAAAGATTGGTACTTTTGACCCAAAAAAAAGTCAGATTGATACTGTAGGCCCTACTTTAGGAAGGCAATTATTTAACAGTGGAATAACTTCTTTGATTGTCGCTTTTGCTGGTATTGTAATTTACCTGTCTTTCAGGTTTCAGAAAGACTACGCAGTATTTGCGATTATCGCGACTTTTCACGATATCTTAATGACAACGGGGATTTTCTCGATATTTGGATTATTATTCGGTTTAGAAATTGATAGCTTATTTATTGTCGCTTTACTTACCATCACGGGTTTCTCAGTTAACGATACCGTAGTAATTTACGATAGAATTCGCGAAACTCTCAAAGTAAACCCCAATCGTCCCATAGTTGAAGTTGTAGACGATGCGGTAAATCAAACCTTAGCGCGATCGATAAATACCACGCTCACAACTTTACTGTCATTAATTGCTATCTTCCTATTTGGTGGGGAAACACTTAAGAATTTTGCTCTAGCGTTAATTCTTGGTTTCGTCGCCGGAGCATATTCCAGTATTTTTATTGCCAGCACGCTTCTAGCTTGGTGGCGCTCTCGACAAGAAAAATCAAACCCTCCTGCTGGAGACAGCGAACAGTTAACAGTTAACAGTTAACAGTTAACAGTTAACTGTTATGAGTGAGGAGTGAGGAGTAAGTAAGGTTAAAGGTTAAAGGTTAAAGTTTAAATTCTCCTTGTCCCCTTGTCCCCTTGTCTCCCGCTCTCCCCCCTCTTTCCCCTCCCCCCTCTCCCCATCTCTTTCATGGCTCAAGTAGAACAACCATCGTCTGATTCATCTTTTAATCAGCAGGTGCAAAGATTGCATCGGCTGACGGTTTACGGTAGATGGCTGTTAGCTGGATTTTTATGGGTGACTATAGCACCTTTGTGCTTGTGGGAATTGCGTGAAGATATTAAGTTATTGCAGCAATATTTTACCTGGGCTTCGGTGCGATATGGTCTATTTTTCAGCCCTTTTGCTGCCATTGGACTCAGTTTATGTGTAGGTATGACTGCTAGTGTTTTAGTTTGGCAAAGTCGTAATATATTATTTGGTTTGCCAGCCTCAGAAAAACAGCGTTTGGAAAAGCAAGTTTATCGCATTCGTCAGCAAGGTTCTTCTCATCCTTTGTGGAAATGGGTTTGCAAATAGTTTTAAAATTAAGTTTTGCTATTAATTATTGATATGTTAACTTTTAATTAGTTGTATTGAGAAAGTATAAGTTTTGTGTTTTAAAATTAAGTCTTACATTAATAGAAAAATACGGTGTTCTAGTTTTTTATATCTCAAACTCCCCGATTCTTTGACGCTGCGTAAGTAAGATTTATGCTGGTGTAACTTCGATTAATATAATTTTTAGGTGGTTACAATAAATGAATAATTCTCAGATTTTATTTAGCGATGCAAAATCGAAAATTGATGTAGAGCAATTACAAAAACTATTTACTTTGGGCGCTTTTTGGGCTACAGAGCGCAATATAGAAGATTTAACGGAAGCGATAAAAAATAGCGAACCAGTAATTGCTGTGTGGAATAAACAGCAACTAATCGGTTTTGCTAGAGCAACAAGTGACGGTGTTTATCGTGCTACGATTTGGGATGTTGTAATTCATCCAGACTTTCGCGGAACTGGGTTGGGTAGTAAATTAGTCGAAACGGTTTTGAGTCATCCGAGGATGAATAAGGTTGAACGTGTCTATTTGATGACTACTCACCAACAAAAATTTTACGAAAAGATTGGCTTTGAGCAGAATATTTCCACCACAATGGTGATATATAATAATCCGAAAAATCTAACAAATCTAGATACTCTTAGTGCTGTAACTCAGCTAACTGAGTTCCTAGAGGGATAGAAATTTGCAGCCTGGAAAGATGTTCGTCTCTATCATCCGGATAGGAAACAATTTCGAGTTTTCCTTTCATTACTTCAAGTAAAGTTTGATTTAGCAATAGCTTCATTCCTGCTTGGAGTTGCTCGATCTCTTCTTCGTCCATCTTTTTATCGCCTTCCCACTTAATCAAATCTACGGGTTCGTTAGAAGGAATAGCTTCGCGGGGTACATCCAGCCAAATCAAAGCAATATTATTCTTATGATCAGCCTTGGTGGAAATAGTTATTGTACCTTCTTCCATTCGAGAAACAGCAGTATCTATCAAGGTGACTAATATTTGTTTTAACCAGCGCCAATCTGCACAAACATAAATTTCCTCGTTTGGTTGTAATATCTTAAACGGGTAATTACGATTTTCAGCAAGCATATAAGTTAATTCATGTACTTCCTCTAAAATTTTATTTAATGGGTAAGACTGAATATCTAACTTACTATTGCCATGTTCGGCTCTGGCAATATGAAGAATTTCATCAATAAGATTTAATAACTGTAAAGCTCGTTCGTGAGCTTGCCCGATAAATTCACGTTCTTCTTCTGGATTTTCACATAAATCCGATAAAATTAATTGATGCAGCCCAATTAAACCATTAAGTGGCGATCGCAATACATGAGTAGTCCGAGCTAGAAATCCGGCTTTAAACTGACTCATTTCCCGTGCCATATGGTAAGCCAGTTCAACTTCTCTCATTCGTTGAGATAGCTCTAACACATCTTGTTTATTTTCTAGTTCTGGCGGGGTAAATTCCGATTTATTAGAAGTCTTTGAGTTTAGCAAAAACTTGTAAATGCCTATTCCTGATGCTAATCCAGCGGCAAAATATACCCAGTTATTCCAATCCATAATTTTTTGCTAAATAAGAAGTTCTTAATTGATTACAAGGGTACGATATTCGATGACCTATTATTTATAAATACTGAAATAATACAGCAAAATTATCTCAAGACAGCAAAAAAACTCAGTACGCTTTCTACTCCCTCTCTCAATAAATATTCTGCCAACTAACGGGATTTTTATATTCAAATATTCAAATATTCAAATATCCAAATTAATTGCCCCTTGCCGTAAAATCTGCCATTTTTTACCATCCCACTTAGCAACAGTCGAAGGAATACCTATAGCAGGCGTTTTACTATCATATGCTGTTGTCGCCAAAGTTAGTATATTTGGAAACTCTGTTTCAATTTCCGCGATGGTTTGCAAAGGAGGTTTTCCAGACAAATTAGCGCTAGTAGTGGCAAGCGGACCTGTTTGAGATAAAATACTGCGAGCAATATCGCTTCGAGGAACTCTAACACCAATTGTAGTAGGGTCATTAGGGTTCATGCATGACGGCACTTTCTCAGATGCAGGCAATACTAAAGTTAGCGCTCCACCCCAGTATTTTTCAGCCACGCGCTGCCAAATTTCAAACTCTTCTTGACTACCTTTGACAAAATCCCATATTTGCTCAGAGTCAGCCGCCATAAGTATTAGCGGCTTATTCATACTGCGCTGTTTTACTGTAAAAATTAATTCTGCATTTTTCGGTAAAGCCGCCAGTGCGGGAACAGTATCTGTAGGAAAGCTAATTACTTTACCACTTCTAGCTTTCGCTACCAACTCAGCAATAGAAACCTGTGTCATTTGTCAGTTATCAGTTATTAGTGACCAGTTATCAGTTAATAATTTTATATTTATAACTCTTAACTCATAACTCCTAACTCTCTACTCCCTACTCCCTACTCTTATAAGCAAGGGCAAAACGTTCAATTCCAGCTAAATCGTGGTGAATTTCAATTTTGCTGTAGCTACCGTTATTATGCAGCATTTGAGTTACTTTATCTGCTTGTCCTGCCATCATTTCAACCAACCATATTCCACCAGGTTTTAAATAGTTTGATGAAACTTCTATCAAATGGCGGATGCATTCTAAACCGTCGCGGCCACCATCTAAGGCTAAATGCGGTTCGTGCTTATATACTTCCGGTTGCAGTTCGGGTAAGGTATTCGTAGGAATATAAGGTGGATTGGATACCATGCCGCTAAATTCGCCTTTAAGAAAATTTAACGGTTCCCACCAAAAACCTTGATAGAATTTAATGCGATCGCCTAAATTGTAATTATCGGCGTTTAACCGAGCAATAGAAAGGGCTTCGGAAGAACGATCTACAGCATGAATTTTTGCTTGACTAAAAGCCTTGGCTAGTCCTAAAGCGATGATTCCGCTACCAGTACCCAAATCAGCCCAATTTCCTTGCTGCATTGTTGAGTTGTCAGCGGTTGCGGAAGCAGCTAAGTCAATTAAAAATTCGGTTTCCGGTCTGGGAATTAAAACTGAGGGTGAAACTTTAATATTAAAATGTCGCCAGGTCGTAGTTTTTGCAATGTACTGCACTGGAAGACTTTCGTTGAGTCTTTGTTGCCACAGTTTTGATAATTCTTCTAAGGGTAACTTTAGCTGGATTTGAGACTTTTCTTTAAAAGAACCAATACGCAGCGCTAAAGAGTCCAGCCCAGCTATTTCCTGCAACAGCCAATCTACTTCACTAGAAGAAACATTAACGGATAGAGCAGCCGATATCGCAGTATCTCGCCATTCGGAAAGTTTTTCGCCAGATACTTGTAGCTGCTGCTTATCCGCCATGTCTTAATTAAAAATTAGAATTGAGGTGTAAATAAATGTACTATTTTTTCTTTGCGGGTGCCGAGCTAGGGGCGCTTTGCTTGGGAAGATTCTGAATATATTGCCTAGCTTCTGGATTTGGGAAAAAGACTACTCTATCGAGCCAAGGGTCGTTTTTCTCTTGCAAAGTATTTAGTATCCCGTCTACGTCTACCACCTGAATATCAGCTTTGGGAAATTTCGGCTTTACTTGGTTTAGCAGATTCTGAGCGTCTTGCATACTAAAGAACACCGGAACTACTTCCTGTTCGGCTTTCTGATCTCCTAATTTAATTGGTACGTAGCTTTTGTCTGGTGCAAATCTAACCAGATAAGTAGGTACGCTTGTAAACTGCTTTACTTGTTGACCGCTTTTTTTCAATAAGTCCATAGCAGCCTTAATTTCCTTATCAACGGGTTTAAAGGCAAATAATAAGCGGTTGGGTTCGTTTTTGGTTTTCTGTACTTGCTGGAAAATGACTCCTAAAGGTACCGGAGTGACTTGTAGGCTTTTCACCATCTGAGTCATTTTAGGATCTTTATCTTTTACTTTCTGTAAGTCGCTGATAAAGGCTTGAGCTTCTTGTTTGCTCATATAAACGCCAGTTACAGAACCCGTAGTTTTCTTACCGTTTTGTTCCGGTAGAGGACGACTTAAGGGTAAACCTTGTGGATTGGTAATCAACCATACTGGTATATTATCAAGCTTGCTTTTAATTTGTTGTTCTGATAATGCGATTACTGGGGCAATTCCGCTCGTGACAGTTGCTAGCAGAGTACTCCCCACTATAGCCAACGTTGTTCCCCAGCGAACTAATGATTTCATGACTTCTCCACTTCTTCGGTACTTCAGTAAATTCGAGTCAAGTCAGTTTAGCAATTTAACTGACTTTATCAGTTATAGTCTCTTCAAGAGTTTTTTTGACTATGTTATTTATTGCATCTAAGCCAAGTTGTATTCAATATTATTGATTGATAACAAGGCATAATACTGATTACTGACATTTTTCTTCAGAAAAGGCAAAACCAAAGAGGCGAGCTTCTCAAAGATATCAAATGCCATTCTATTGCTTTTTCTTAAATAATGTTGACGCTTAGGAAAATAAAATCGTTCCATCTAAAATCCTATTAACTAGTTCTTTTTTACACTCTTGCTTAAGTACGGATTTTGTAGTATTAGGGAACCTTTTACTTGTGTTAACCAAAGATATAATATGATTCCAATCGCAAAACTTATGGTCTATTTACAAATAAATATTAGTATTTGAATGATATTCATTACTCATCATATACTTAATATTCTCAAGGAATAATATTCGATATTTTGATTTTTAAATAGTTGCCATAAAAAAAACTTTAGAAACTCTAATCACTCTAAAGTAATCCTTGACAATAATTTTGCGATAAATATCAAAATCGGGATGACAGGATTCGAACCTGCGACATCCTGCTCCCAAAGCAGGCGCGCTACCAAGCTGCGCTACATCCCGAAAAACTTAACCTTTAAATGGCAATATTCATATCATATCACATTTAGTCTCCTGATGGCAAATAAACATTAGGGACTGTTGTCTAATTTGCTTACAAACGGCAATTTGTAATAGTGATTCCGCGCCATAGTGGCGCGGATTTTTGCGTATGATTACAAATAAGTTTAGACTTACCCTCACCTCCATTGCAGGTTGGTGTGGAGGTAGGATTCTGACGATTAAACCTTAAAATAAGTAAATTTTTTAACCCAAATCGTTTAGGAGCGGATTAGTGAGGATACCAAAACATTCCTTTAATGCCTTCTGGATCGGACATAAAACCCAGATTCTGATAAAAGTCTACAACATGGGGGTCTGCAAACAGAGTCACGTTGCTAATATCTTCACTTCTAAGTTTTTTGAGTACGTATTTCATTAATGCCTTACCCATTCCTTTCCCTTGAACGTCTGGGTGAACAACTACATCCCAAATAGTGGCATTGAAGGCATGATCTGAGGTCGCACGGGCAAAACCAACGAGTCTTCTTCTATTTCCTCGTACTTGCCACATAGTGGCTACGAGAAAACTATGCTCGATGGCTTTCTTTACTTTTCTTAAAGGACGACGCGACCAACCTACAGCGTCACAAAGTTCTTCTAACTCATATAGGTCTATATCTCGCTCCGTACTAAAAACTATGCGATCGCCACCACGATTAGAGCTGTCTCCATTAGAAGTAGCGGTATGTTCTTCAAGTCCATGAGTCGTTTTAGTTGTCACGACTCCATCGTTAGTATTAAACCAAGTTTTCCAAAAACCCATGCCAGCCTGGTTCGGGTAGTATAACTGAAGACGGTTTACACGCTTATCGTAGCGAACTTTCTCAAAAAATCTACACCAACCAACTTTCGTTAATTTTTAGAGATTCCATAGACAAAGCCACCGTTGAATAAACGTGTTTAACATCAATTATTTTCAACTTTAGCATCTTGTTGACAGACAGGACGGAAAAAATTAACTAAAAGCTATGCCCAAGGTAAAAAACAATTCTATACAACACTGGCTTAAAATTTTGAGGGACGGCAATATCGTTTCGATCAATTTCCCGCTCAAGACAATTACCGTCGCCGAAAATATACCGTTCAAACGATGTCGCCTTACTGGGCAATCTATACATCGGTAGAACCGGAATATTTGTCAAATATCGAGACGTTTTATTTCTCGCATCTTCCGTTCAAGTATCAATCACAACAAGCTGCGTCTTACCTTTTAAAATGGCTTCTGGTTTAAAAACATCAACACTGGATTTACTCAAACGCTTTAATAAGTCGTTTCCCCAGTTTTACGAGCAATTTGTCAGCAGTGAGATTCAACTGCAAAATTTGCGCCTAGCATATCGCCTTTATAAAACCAGACGTGCCGTTATCGAGTTAAAACCCGAAGGTGGTAAAAGTGCCTTGCATTTCGCCTACCGCAATCAGTCTTTTCTCCTCAGCGATATTTTTGGAGTGCTAGCGGCTTATGGACTGACAATTCACAGTTTAAGTTTGTACGGACAAATTAAACCACCAATGTTAGTTTTCATGAAACTAATTGTTTCTCGCGGTAGCAAAGCTCTTTCGGAGAAAACAGCAGAAAACGCCTGCCGTGCAATTCGCGAAGCTTTGGGAGGACGCTTCGAGGTAGAAGAAATGCTAGCAGTCGAATTTAACCTCGATGCTGGTTTAGAAAAAGTAGAAACCGAGTTTTATGTAGATCCGGTATTTCATTTACCAGCTTTAGTTATTGAAGCTGATAACCAACCCGGATTATTCTATAAAGTTATGTACGCTATGTGGCTTGAGGATTTGCTTGTAGTAAATGCGAACTTACTAGTTTGGCGAGGACGTACTCGTTTGATTCTTTATTTATTAGGACCTAATGAAAGCTTAATTCCCGAATATTTAGGTCACAAAATTGCCGAAAGCGTGCGGGGGAGATTTCTCGGTGGATGAATATCTTTGTATATAAAACTATAAAAAATGCGAACCTGTAGCTGTAAAAATTAAACTAGATATAGCTAGGTGCCTAATCCAATCTTTTATAATACTTGCCTCCGCACAAAACTCCTGGAGCCGATCGCCCTTTGATGCTGCAAACATTCAATCGGGAGTTTTTTAGTTTTTTTCGTAAACAAAGCTGTTTTATCGAAGAATGTCCTTAAAGGTACGTGCTATGAGATCGGCAACTATCGAAATCTTCGGCGTTCCCCACGCATACGAACTACGTGGTCCCAAAACAACAGAATACACCTTAGTATTTATTCACGGTTGGTTAAATAGCCGTGAATATTGGCAACCCGCCATCGAACGCTTACAGCCAGATATGAAATGCCTCTCATATGACTTGCGGGGTTTTGGGGAATCTCAACTCAAACAAAAAACTGATATAGCTAGCGATATGCCTATCTCATCTAGCTTCGCTAATCGCACTTCTTCAGATTTAACTGTTACGGAGCGCAAGACTTCTGATAATCCCTTTGATTCTTTTTACACACCAGCCGCCTACGTAGAGGATTTAGTAATGCTGCTGCAACAGTTGAATTTAGATAATGTTTGGTTGATCGGTCACTCCCTTGGTGGCACCATAGCTTTATGGGCAGCGGCTCGAATGCATCAAGAAGTCAAAGGGGTAATCTGTATCAATTCCGGTGGTGGAATTTATCTTAAAGAATCCTTTGAAAAATTTCGTACCGCAGGACAGCGTTTTTTACAATTTCGTCCCAAATGGTTATCTCAAGTACCTTTAATTGACTTACTGTTTGCCAGAAATTCTGTAGCGCGTCCCTTAGAACCTCATTGGGCACGTCAGCGGATCGTGGATTTTTTAGTAGCCGATCCCCAAGCTGCTTTAGGAACGCTACTAGACTCTACAACAGAAGAAGCAATAAATTATTTACCTCAATTAGTATCTCAACTTAAACAGCCAGTATATTTCTTAGCTGGTGCCGAAGATAAAGTCATGGAACCAAAGTACGTTCGTCACTTAGCTAGTTTTCATCCTTTGTTCAAAGACTGCGGTGACAACGTAATCGAAATCCCCAACTGCGGACACTTAGCAATGTTAGAACAGCCAGATATTGTCGCCGAACGTATTCGCTCTATTATCAATTAAATTTAGGGGCATTGGGCATTGGGCATTGGGCATTGGACATGGGGAGAATTTCAACCTTTGACTTTAACCCTTAATCTAAAATCTAAAATCTAAAATCTAAAATCTAAAATTTTTAGAACTCCTAACTCCTAACTCCTAACTCCTAACTAATACAGTTCCATAACCCGATTCAACCCTAATCTTGATTCAACGCCAAGGTTCAAGGAAGAAGTATGTCCCCTCGAAAGATGATCTGCGGCACAACAACCTATCATGGCGGCGTTATCGGTACAAAATTTTAAAGCAGGGAATAACACTCGCAGGTTATGAGTTTGTGCAGCGGCTTGTAAATGCTCTCTCAAAGCGCTATTAGCTGCGACTCCACCACCTACGGTAATAGTATCCAAGCCATAATCTAAAGCGCAATTTATAGCTCTTTTAGTCAATGCTCTGGCTACGGTATTCTGAAAGCTGGCTGCTACATCTGCTACTGGTACTACAGGATTATCTTTCTCTAACTGCTGTACCAGTCGCAATACTGCTGTCTTTAACCCGCTAAAACTAGCATCATAGGGATGATAGCCACCGCTCTGTAAAGATACTCTTCCTTCTGGTAATTTGAAAGCGCTAGAATTTCCTTTTTGGGCTAATCTATCGATTATTGGGCCACCGGGATATCCCAGCTTTAACAACCGCGCTACTTTGTCAAATGCTTCTCCTGCTGCGTCATCGCGGGTGGTTCCAAGGCTTTCATAGATTCCGCAATCTTTAACGTGAATTAAGCTCGTATGTCCCCCCGAAACTAACAAACTTAGAAATGGAGTCTTAAGACTTGGTTCGGTTAAATAATTAGCGTAAATATGACCTTCGAGGTGGTGAACTCCTAAAAATGGTAAGGAATGTACCATACACAGAGTTTTTGCGGCAGTTAATCCTACTAACAATGCCCCTACCAATCCAGGGGCGCAAGTTGCGGCTACACCATCAATTCCGCTCCAATCTAATTGCGCTTGTTCTAAAGCTTGGGCTACGCATTGATTTATCGTTTCCAGATGCATTCGGGAGGCGACTTCTGGTACTACCCCACCGTAGTTTGTATGCACCGAAATTTGCGAAGCAACAATGTTGCTAAGAACTTTACGATTATTAACAATTGCTACGGCAGTTTCATCGCAGCTAGTTTCTATCGCTAAAACAGTTGGCATCTATCAAGTTTCTATGAATAAAAATTTTGTTGTAGAAGCTTTAACTTTTATTTACTTCAACTTTACTCAGTTTACGCATCAAGAGTATGATCGCTTCTTAGTAAGACAAATTTAACTTTGTACGAGCCGCTTCGTTTTGTACAAACAATTTTTGTTTCGTAATAAAGGGAAACAATTTCATGCGACGCTTGTTTGCTCTAATTTTAACTGTTTGTTTGGCGTTTAATTTCGCCCCACCAGCTTTTGCTCTAGGTGCCGATCTAGTACAATGCAGCGAATCTCCTGCTTTTCAACAACGTGCAGCAGATGCCCGCAACACAACTTCCGATCCCAATTCCGGAGAAAACCGTTTTGAACGTTATTCTCAGGCATTGTGCGGTCCAGAGGGCCTACCTCATTTGATTGTTGATGGTCGTTTAAGCCGTGCTGGTGACTTTCTAATTCCGAGCATTTTATTTCTTTATATGGCTGGCTGGATTGGTTGGGTAGGACGTGCCTACCTCATAGCCGTTAGACAAGAAAAAGATGCTGAAATGAAGGAAGTAATTATCGACGTACCTACAGCATTACCACTAATGCTTTCTGGTTTTGCTTGGCCCGCAGCAGCAATCAAAGAATTCCTTTCGGGTGAATTGACTGCAAAAGATGAAGAAATTCCAATTTCTCCTCGCTAGTAGCAATTGTTAGTTAAGAGAATTTGAGTTAAGGGACCCTAGCTATAAAAAGACAAGCTAATTATTAATTATTGTTAACTAATAGTTGATTTATTGGCTGTCTTTATTAGTTGTCTTTTAAAGAACTTTTCTTAATTATACAGGGGCGTAAATCTACTCATCTAAAATCCATTAAAGCTCATTATTTGGGAGTAAAATCCATGCAGCAGAATGATTTATTGAAGTATCTTTCTCTCGCACCAGTCCTACTGTTTGGCTGGTTAATATTTACTGCGATTTTGTTGATCGTATTCAACTACATTTTTCCCGACTTATTGTTCCATCCACTACCGTAAGAATGTCTCTATAAAAAATGGGGCTGTCTTGCTGTATCTGGTTATTGGAGCCAAATTTGGACAAAACTTTACTATTAAACTAGAAGGCTTTGTCAAAAGAATGCCCTATTTTTTATTGGTTCTCGGCTTTATTGGGTATACAAGAGATTTTTTAAAGTTGGCGGTTCCCAAGTAACTTATAACTCTGAAGAAACTCTTACTTTATGTAGGAATAATTTGCGATCGTACTCGCTTTTGCTCTAAGAGGGTAGAAGCGAGTTTTGTATATATTTATGTTTATTTATGTTTATTTATGTTTATTAACTTTTCTAAAAATTACTGTTAAAAATCTCCTCCAGATACAATTATTAATATGGAGAAAAATATCAAGTTATTTGAGAGGTAAAAATAAAATATGTCAAATATCGCCCAAGCAGCAGATGCATCCAAAAATAAATCTAGCGACCCTAGAAATCAGGAAGTTGTTTTTGCAGCGGAAGGTAATCCGCAGCTAGGCAACCTAGAAACGCCAATAAATTCTTCTCCCCTAAGCAAGTGGTTTATTAGAAATTTGCCTGCTTATCGTCCCGATCACACTCCGTTCAGACGTGGATTAGAAGTTGGTATGGCTCATGGCTACTTCTTATTTGGCCCATTCGCTAAATTGGGACCGCTGCGTAATGCACCACCCGCTAACTTGGCTGGGTTACTTTCCACAATCGGCTTGGTTGTAATTCTCACTGCTTGCTTATCTTTGTATGCAAATAGCAACCCACCTAAACCAGTTGCCACTGTTACCGTCCCCAATCCCCCTAGTGCTTTTAACACCACCGAAGGTTGGAACAACTTTGCTAGTGCTTTTCTAATTGGCGGTATTGGTGGTGGGGTGACAGCTTACTTCTTAACCAGTAACCTGGGGTTTATCCAAGGTTTATTCGGTTGATATTGAATTATTCCCATACCTGGTTTAACAACTAGGTGTCAAAAATGGTAAAGGCGAAAGGACACAAACAAAGACTCAGATGGTCTTAGTTGGTGTCCTTTATTTATTATTTATGCTATATACGCGGCATTAAAATAATTCCCCATCTGAAAAGATTGCTACTTCAATGTCATGAATGGCCGTTTCTAAGTCGTCATTTACGATTTGAAGGTCGAACTCATCAGCAGAGTCAATTTCTTCTTTAGCACGCTTTAGACGGCGGGATATAGCGTCTTCTGTATCCTTTTTCCTACCGCGTATCCGTTTCTCTAATTCATTAAATGAAGGTGGAAGTATAAAAATACTTAACAGTTCGGGAAATGCCGCGCGAATTTGTCGTGCGCCTTCCAACTCAATTTCAAGCAATACAGACTTTCCAGACTCCATCAAGTTAATTGCTGGCTTGCGAGGAGTGCCGTATAGATTACCGGCAAATTCAGCCCATTCTAAAAATTCACCTTCTTCAATTAACTGCTGGAATTTACTGCGACTAATAAAATAGTAGTCCTTGCCGTCCACTTCCCCCAGACGAGGAGGACGGGTAGTGGCAGATATCGAGTAATTGAGTTCGGGATGACGCGAAAGAAGTAATCGCATTAGAGTGCCTTTTCCGACACCACTAGGACCTATTAAAACAATGAGTTTCCCCGGAGACAGTAATTTGTTAGTAGTAGCACCACTTTTGGTCGATAACACTTGCATCATCCGCTTTCTCTGTGAATCATTTATATACATTATTCACTAGTCAGCAGCCATTTGTTAGTTTGGCAAATGACTATTAACTAGCGAGGCTTGTAACATGAACGACTTTTTAAATCGCTTAATTCACATGGTACAAAAAAATGTATACATTCACCTAAGTAGAGATATTGGTTCCGAGATGGAACCCATACCACTTTTAGTTATCTACAACATGATGCTCGCGGGAAATAACGAAACGATTCGCTACCGTTTCTGGCTGGATAGCCGAAAGGATAACGTGACTCGAATCAGTGATAATAACAGCCCTTGTCCGACGACCGTAAGTTGCATCAATCAGCTGACCTCTATCTCGCGCATCGGTAATTATTCGCTTGATTGGGGCTGATTCTGGACTGACAATTGCAACTACTCGGTTGGCAGAAACAATATTGCCGAAACCGATGTTGATTAACTGAATGTCCATAAAAAAACTGCTATGTAAATGTGTGTGAGGATAAGATACGATTAATCATGCCTTAAAAAGCAACTGTTTTCCATGTTATCCCCAAAAAATAGCACTTACAACGCGCTAATTGGTAATTGCTTTTGTTTTTATTTACAACAGTACTTTTTTTCTTAATTTAGTGCCGCTTTTTCATTCAAAATATTCCTTAAGATATACATATAAATTACCCGAAACAAGGTATTATAGGATTCCCTATAAAATGTGAAGTTTCGATATTATCCGATTCTTCATACCCAGTTTCACTACCCCTACTCACTTTCTACTTCTTAGAGATAGCTGCCTTCATCGGTTTAAACAGTTCTATGATGGCAGTTTACGTAAATTAATAATAATGTTTTTTAGCTTACAATCTCAAAAATCAATATTTACTTATTTTTAATAATCAATGTTCCTAATGGTTACTTAAAAGAATTCTTATACATAGTTTTCTTTAACAGAGCTATTATTTAATATTTACTTAACCATATTGTTCTATAGCAAGTTATTAATCCATACCAGAGCAGTAAAGATTTTAAGTTATAAATAATATCTTTATAAAATGATTCGAGCCTCAAAACTGCCATTTTTAACCTGGGAGATATAGAGTTATTTCCGGAAATTTATTAATCTGGTTATTTGGCGCGAGCAGTTTCTCCTAGTAGTTGACCACATTAATTTTGCTGAGTCATAGAGTTTGTAGTAAGGGCTTTAGCCTTTAATCAGAGGAGGCGCATTTCTCACTACGAACCTTTCACCGGAGGTGCGGCTCATCAAAACTAATCAAATTGAATAGGTTTTCTGTCGCGGGGGCGTTTTATTCATAAAAAAGTACAAGCTAGAAGCCTGTACTATCCGTATTTTTACAAAATTTAATAAACTTATAGCATCTAAGCAATAGCTACAAACATTAGAAATTACAAACACAAGCTTAATTTGATGCAGTATTTCTTATCTGCCGCCATTTTTGACGTAAACTGTTCAGATTTTGGCTGTTACCCCCGTAACGCCAACTTACATAAGCCTGAGAAATTTCTTCTATGACTTCTACGGTTTCAGGTGAATGATGTCCATGAGAGATCCGAGCATATTCTAAAGGTGTTTGCGCTGGATGCTTAATCAAACCTTTTTGATTAGTCCACTGAAGCATTTGTTGATAAAGTCTTTCCATCGGCTGCAATTTACCCAACAATTGTCGGTAGCGCCATTTTCGCCATCTATCCCAACCCAGCCAACCGAACAAGGAAATTGCTGTTAATAAGGTTAATCCGCTTAATATCCCGAAAATACCTTGGGAGAATAACGAGAAAACCCACGATATAAATCTCAAAATAGCGCCAAATATTTTTCCAAATACACCGTTGAGAAAGCCGGTAACAGGAGAGGGAAGCCAACCCGCAATCCAATTCCAAAATTGTCTTAAAGCTGGGAAAGTTTGAGTTTCTTCTATTGATGGAGGAATCAAAGGATGATTGGGTATCGGATCGAAAGCAAACCAACCATATTTAGGAAAGTATACTTCTGTCATCGCGTAAGCGTCGGTGTTACGGACTTCGTACATTCCTGTAAATAGATTAAAACTTCCCGGAGCAAACCCTGCGACTAACCGCGATGGAATACCGATAGAGCGCAACATTACCGTTAGTACGGTAGAAAACTGATCGGGTAGCCCTCCTTTGTTTTTTAATAAGAAAGCTTCTACCAAGTCTTCTTTCTCATCTAACAATGGTGCTTCAAAAGGATTTTGCGGTACCGTGTAGTTTTGTTTTAAATATTGAGCTATGTATAAAGCTTTTTCATAAGGTGATGAAAGATTTTTCTCAGTTTTACCTACCCGTTGTCGGTTGTAACCAGCCAGAATTTCTTCGGTAAGCTGTTTAACTTTGTCGTTGATTTCCGAAGGAACCTGTAAATAATAATTTTTTATACTAGTAGGATATTTATTCCCAACCTTCGCTAACAAAGTGCGATCGCGATAGGGAACTTCAGATAATACGGTGTAGGTTAAACCTTCTGATAAACCAACTGGCGCTCGCAAACCACCTTCTGTATCTACAGCTATCATTGGTGTGGGAAAATAAATTTCCTTGGGATATGACATAGCTGGAATTAAGTTAGGCAATTCCGATACTAAAGTGTAAGTTTGTACTACTTCTTTAGTTTTACCAATAATTAAAGGTCGGTCGAGAAAAGTTTGATAAGAAAAAGGCGAACGTTTGAGGCGCTTTACTTCATCGTTGCGAGAAATTTCCCATCCCTTGCCCGTATAACGATCAAATGCTAAAACTCGCCAGAAACCTTCTGCTTGAGAACGTACCCGCATCACCAATTTGGGTTTCATTTCTCCGCGCAAGTTCTGGTTAATTTTGGTATTAAATCCGTAATAAAAGCTATCGTCTACTTTTTGCTCGCCGTTGGAACCTTTGGAAGTTCCGTCGCGATTGCTACCACCTTCACCGTTATTATTACCGGAGCGTACATAGCCAGGATTAACAATTTTACGTCCGGTAAAGTCGCCTTTTACGTCAATAGGCGAACTAACCGGGAATGTCCGTAAGCCATAACCCGCAACTCTAGGTAAAACCGCAAAAATTGCCAACCCTATAGCTAATATGATTGAAAAATTAACAAATAAGAATTTTAAATTAAAAACTGTAGTCTCTTTCTTTTCCGATCGTTGTTTTTTAACTGTTAGCGGCTCTAAACCCAAACGCGAACGATAGTCCAATACCAGAGTAGGTAAAGCAAAAGCTAAAAATAGCAGCAACACTGGTGCAAAAGCTAAAGTTTGACTCAGTGTTGCTGCAACACCCAATAAAATTAATCCGATTACAATCGAATACCCCAAATCTTTACGTCGAGGCATATCAAAACTATGCAGCACCTGAAGTTGAATCAGTAATTCTGCTAATAAAAGCCGGGTATCGTTCAATTCACCGAACAATCGCCCGAAAAACGCACCCAACGCCAATAACATTCCGATGGCGATACAGAATTTTGCTGCCACATTCTTGTGATCGCGACGGTAATAACTCCAACTACCCCCGACAATACTTAAAGGAACTGCCCAAAAACTAAACGTAGCGTTTGCAGCTACATCTGTCGCCACAATTCCTATAATTACCAAAGCGCTAACTAGCACCCTAAAAGTAATTGAATCTTCTACTTCCATTGGCGGCGAATCCTGAATTTTTTGCCGCCAATACCCTATATGTAGACCCCTGAACCTATTCATTCCTAAAAATTTCAAATGCTTAATTATCCCGCTTTGTCATCTTTTATTTGTACGCGCTAAACTTTGATCAGGAATAATCCCTATGAAAGCAAGGCGTAATTATTAGACAGTTAATGTAGACGCTCGGGGCTGTCTCAAAGGTTAAACAAAGGTTCAGTTTCATTACTACCCCTAAACCTATTCTTATTCATCATTTTTTATTAACCGAGGAGAGCATATAAGCAATAGCTAACAGCCAGCGGTTAAAAAACATTTGCGATCATTTGGACGAATCTGTCGGAACGATCGCAAATTTTAGCGGTTGAGTATCCATATCTTGTAACTCAACTGCCAATGTATAAGTAGCCCCTTTCACAACTGAATTCAACTCTAAATTAACAATCCCTGAAGTTGGAGTTGCAACTGCACTTGTTGTCTCTCCTTCAAGTTTCAAATTACCTTTTTGAGGTAATTGTGCTTCTACGATCAGTTTTTCGGCATCTTGATCGTATTTTACTCTCAGAGTAACGGTACCCACATCAGTTAGCCATTGCTTTTCAACTACCTCTTGAGCAGCATCTACAGTTAAAGTTAGATTTTCTAACAACTGTTTCGCAGCCAACAATGACAATGCCATTTGTTGACGTGGTTGTAAATCTGAGAAACTACCTTCTAGCGTTGTGCTTTTTTCTAAAGTGTCGGCAGAACGGTATGGACTTCTCAATACCATTCCAGCTAAGTCATTGAGTGCCTGCGGCTCGCTAGGAAATAAGCTTTCTACCGCTCCAACAAGTTTGGCACCCAAAGGCATGGGGAATGTAAGTAATTCTTGACACCTTGCCAATAATTGCTGGAAAATTTTCTCCGGCATCGGAATTGGCAAACTCATCTTAGCTTGTTGTGCTGCCCATCCCCAGGCAGGAACCCAAGCAATAGATGGGGAGTCAACATAATCGGGATAATCTACTAATTGTGATTCCCAAGGGAATAACGGTGGATTATCTTGAATTTGATTTTGTAAGCGACGTTTAAGAACGGCTTGGAAACGTGTTTGCACAGCAGGAATTTCTCCCAATTGAAAATGTTTTAGCATATCTTCCGACTCAGAAGCACCGCTTGTGGAAGCAGTGTTTGTAGAATCGGTTTTAGCCCCGTTAATTTCCTCACTTTCGACCAAAAAATCCTCCTCGGTTGAAGCATCTTCTGCTAGCAACCAAGCGAGTAATTGGTTCTGTAAGGATTCTGTGTCACTATTCATGAGTAGATGCACTCGATCCGGACATAAAAGAGTTACGAATATCCCAAGCAAGTTCTAGAACTTTAAACCACCTTTTTTGCAGTTGCGCCATAGATAAACCTAACGTTTTGGCAATATGAGCATCAGCTTCACCTTGTTGTTTCAGTTCTAATAAACAACGTTGTTTGTCGTCAAGCTTTTCTATATAAATTTGCCACTGGTATTCAGTCAAACCTAAATTGGTATGCAAGTCAGCTTCCAACCATTCGTGAACCAATTCCCAGCGATGCAACAAGGCAAACCGAATCAGATGATATTTGAAACGTTGCTGCAAATAATCTCTCTGACGGGGGGTTAAATCTAAAATTGATTCAATTTCTTGAGCGGATAAATCTTTCAAACGTAAAGCAAAGTAATCGGCGCAGTCTCCTTGCTGTCGTTCCTCCAGATAGCTCATTAATTCGTTAATGACTACAGAACGTAAGGTTTCCTCAGTTGGTTCCGGCTCCGGTTGAGATGCCATTGCCGATCTTAGCTGCTGTACGGCTGGATCTTCCCAAGAACCATCCCCGTCATTGCTGCTACCTTCTGCGGCTCTTTCTATATCAACGCAGGTTTCTGGAGGTTGCTGTTGAGAAAAAGTTTGTGCCCGCAGAATGATTAATTGCTGCTGCCTTCCCGGTAAAGGTATGCGTCTTTTTGCATAGCGTTCGGTAAACGCCATGTACTCTGCTAATTCTAGAAGAGTCTGAGGACGATAAGTCGGTTCAAGTTTATTTTCTCGTCGACAAGCATTCAGCGCTTCTAAATAAAAATTTTGCAGAAAATCTTCAATTACGCTTAACCGCCCTTGATAGCTGAGTTGTCTCTTTGGCGGATTAATGTAACGATAGATAACTGCGCTTAAAGTGCTGTGTAGCTCTATTCGACCCCGGTTTGAACCGAATTGGTAGTATCTCATGCACTGAGTTAGCCGGTGTCTAGCTAGAGCGATCGCCGAGCTTTTAATATCTCCAGAAGCTTGAATACGTTTGCTCTCATTGCAAATCCGCATGACTTCGGCAGCAATTCGTGTTGCCACTTCATGGCAATTAGCTTCCGAAGCTTTAGTATTCGATTTAAGTTCTCCGAATAGGAGTTTAAATATCGCCTCCACGCCGATAGACTTTTCTCCCTGAATAGTTGTGGTCGCGGCTAATTTCATAGTCTACTTGTTTAAAAGACCGATTGATTATATAAACAAACGTTACAACCTATATTGTCTGGGACTGCCGGTTGATTCGGCTGTGCGTTGAAACGCCGATGCCAATTGAGCCGATCCCAACTGCTCCCATCAATATGTCGTTATATATTATTCCCATTATGCTCGCTCACTTGCTAATCGCATTTCATAGAAGTTATAGCTAATGCCCACCAACTATTAATAGGTAATTATGGATTTACAAGCACAAATTCAATTTTTGATTGACAATGCACCCCAAGATGGTATTACACCTCAACTAGTTGCTGCAATTGCTCCGGCACTTATTCAAATTGCTCAAAAATTGCGCCGAACTCAATATTACATACTCCAAAACCCTTCTGGTGACTGGGTTTTAACAACATTAAACCTCAAGAGCAATCCGCAATTACAAAAACAAGTAATATACGCTTATCCTACGTTACAAGATGTCAGTACTACCTCTGGTGTTGGGTTTGACCCTCAAATGATAGCTGCCCCAATTGGAGTTATTGAAATTTTGTTCCAGATAGTAGCCTTACAACCCGTAGATAGTATAATTTTTTTTGATACTCCTGGTACTACAGCCAATGGTGTGGAAATTCCACGTTCGCAGGTTAACAGTATTATTGAAAGCTCGCTACAACAAAATAGTCGCAGATCGGATGTTCCTCCGGACATTGCTTAAATAATCCAGGAAATAGAGATTTATATAGTTAAAACATATACCCATTAGTATTGCCAAATTATGCTTTGAGGTAGGAATTCTAAGTTAAGGATTTATTACAAAACAAATCAACTCTGAGTACGTCGGCCCCTACCTTTTGACGGAGGGGATAAATATAAATCAACAAAAATGTAACTAATGAACCATGATTAAAAAATATTGAGCTGATATTTCAATATTTTTCAATATTTTTTAATTTAAGCGGCTGAGTACATAATCTGCCATATCGATTAAAGTTTGACGAGTTGGTGAAGATGGTAATTGACTCATATGCTCGACTGCTAGTTTCGCGTGGTAAGCTGCTAAATCGCGAGAACGTTGAATTCCTTTACTATCTTCTACTAGTGCAAGAGCTTTTTCTAAATCTCCGGCTTGTTCAAATTCTTCCTCGATCAAGGTTTTCAGTTCCGGTTTTTCTTCCAGAGCATATATCACGGGTGCTGTAAGATGCCCGTCTTTAAGATCGGAACTAGCAGGCTTACCTAATGTATCCGCAGAACTAGTGAAATCGAAAATATCATCAACTATTTGAAAGGCTAATCCAAGATTACGCCCATATTCATACAAGTTTTCGGCTGTTTCTGGAGAAACTTCGCTGAGTATTCCAGCAGCTTTGGAACTATTGGCAAATAATGTAGCAGTTTTGTAGTAAGTCTTTTGCAGATAAGTATCCATCGAAATATCGACATCAAAACTATTCACCGCTTGCAGAATTTCCCCGGTAGCCAAGTCCATAATTACTTGTGAAAGCAATTTCACTACATCTAAATTATCTAAATTGGCCAAATACCAGGAGGCTTGAGCAAACAAGAAATCTCCGGCTAATACTGCTACTCGATTGCCAAACAAACTATGAACTGTATCAACGCCACGCCTAGTTTCTGATTCATCTACGACATCATCATGGACTAGAGAAGCCGTATGAATCATTTCTGTAATTTCAGCTAAGCGTCGGTGACGGGGCGTAATATCGTCGTGCATTGTTGCTCTTGATACAAGTAAGACAATTGCAGGTCTAATACGCTTCCCTCCAGCTCCGAAGAGATGCTCTGCGGCGAGACTAAGGATGGGATGGTCGTTACCAACTAACTGTTTGAGGTTATCTGCCAATATATGCAGGTCTGCTTCCACAGGGGAAAACAAGGAGGTGGCTGAGGTCATGAATGGGCGGACTCTGACTTTGGTTACGAAAGTTTACATATCCTATACCCATTTTAAGATAAGCCCGTGCCTTTTCTCAAAGCATTCTACAAATGTTGCGATTGATACAAACCTTAATATCCCTACTTATAGATAATTATTTGCTCTGTAAAGCACTGTATTTTCGATTCAAGCTTCCTTAATAAATTGAGGAATTCTTACGGAAGATAGTTAAAAATTTAGTATTTTAATATATCTATAAGCATCTGTTTCTTTAAAAACAGCGGTTAAAATTTACATTTCGTTACATTGCGAACAATTTTTTGTTTGTATTCGTCGATCTTTTCTTCCTTATGTCTTCACCTTAGCTGAATACTAGTCTGAGCAAAGAGGAATATTCTATGTTCAGAGCGAGCCAAAAATATTTAATCAAACTTAACACAAATATTTATACTTTATATATCTAAGTGTATCCACTAATGTAGCCTATTCGGTTGGTGCAACTAAATTATTTTCATTTGAATAATTTTTGCAGAGAAAAGCTCTTATTAACAAAAATTTAATCTTTCACGATATGACTACAAGTATCTTTGAGAACAGAGTGAAAACAGGTTAAGTTCATCATATATGACTGATAACACTATCCGGACATAGGGAGAATAACTAAGTAAATTAGATTATCTCAAAAATTTAAAATTAAATCATAAAATACCTGCACTTCTTATAGTTCTTATGTTACTGTTATATATAGGGATTTCAAATACTTAAAAATATTCACTCAGAAAAAGTAAGTCGCTGCTTTATTCGCGTTCGTACTTGTACTGATGATAGTGAGTTTAAATAAGTCGAAGCTCAAACTAAGGGGATGATTCGTGAGTAAATCTACGAATTAATAAATTCCCCAAATAATAGCTACGTGCTGTCCTGCCATGTATATATTGGCGCATCTTGAAGACTCATTTTAGAGTACCCAAGGTTGGGTTGTTGTACGTTCAGCCGGAAGCACTGCATGACGCAGTTGGAATGCAGGTTAGGTAGATTGCATAGCGACTATTTTTTGGCGATCGCTGGCATAACCTGCAAAAACTAATTACGTATAAATAAATCGGAGAGTATTTATACTCTACCGAAATTTTTTAATACAAAAGCTGTAGTAATAAGCTATATAGCTTCAATTGTTGTATTTGTATTCAGCGCAACTTGTTTGCTTTTAAGCGTGTAATTGAAAATAATACTTGTCGGGGAAGTATACTTATGATGATATTTGTTCTAGCTTCTAGTTATTTGTTTGGTGTATATGTATTTTTGGCGATCGCCAAGAAAGCGATTAACAATACTGCGACAACAGGAATTTCTTCGCAAAATATTGGAGATTATTCTTCCGATTTGTCCATCAATACTTTTGAATGAAGCCTTTCGTAACATTAAATTTTAATTTTGGTTGAATTTATTTTGAGTACAGCACACTACCCGGCGTAGTGTGCTGTATTAGATTTAATAGCTAATTAAGCCACCATTCTCTTGTGAAAGATGGTTAAAATCTAGATGCTGCAAATTTACCGATTCAACGATTGGAGTGCAGCCGAGCCATTTAATTGAAGACTGAGCAAATTGTTGTGGACTTCCGCTCACAGCAAACCGAGTTGGTAAAGGTGGGTAAGTATTTCTTAAGCCTAACAAATCTAGTTCTTGGGCACAAGCTTCAACAACACTCTTTCCTGGATCTACTAATTCTACAGATTCACCAAGCAGCGATCGCAATAATGCTGACAGGTGTGGATAATGAGTACAGCCATAGACTAAAGTATCAATTTCCTGTTTTAATAAAGGTTCGAGATAGGAACGCGCTACTTCAAAGGTATAGGAATCATCAATGCGGTTTTGTTCGATAAGAGGAACAAATTCCGGACAACCAACTTGCCAGACTTGGGCATTGCTATTAATTTCTTGGATAGCCAATTTATAAGCATTGCTTTTAGCTGTTGCTGGTGTAGCAATCACGCCGATACGTTTTCCGGCTTTCACGGCTGTTACTGCACCCGGTAGGATAAGTCCAAGTATAGGCACCTTAAATTCGGAACGTACTGTTTCTAATGCTAAAGCCGAACTGGTGCTGCAAGCCATAATCACCATTTTCACGCCTTGACTTTCCATCCAGAAGATAATTTCTCGGGTAAATTGGATAATTTCTTCTTGGGAACGAATACCGTAAGGTAGCCTAGCTGTATCGGCAAAGTAAATTATTGATTCATTGGGGAGTTGTTCGTAAATTTGGCGCAGTACCGTTAAACCACCCACGCCACTATCAAATACACCTATAGGGGCACGTTGGGGTTGTTGTTCGGATAAATGGTAAAGATTGCCTTCAAAGATAGAAGATGAAAACACAGGCAAATTTTGATATCTAATTTTGAATTTGGAACAGACGATTTAGAAGAAACTTCAAGATTTGAACTACTAAATCCGACATGAAAGAGAATTTTACATCTTAACTTTGCCGCTTCTAAAATTTTTACGATATTTTTTACTGAAACGTAGGTACTCTTAAATACTATTGACTACATAACAAGGATTAAATTTGTATTTCTACCAAGAAATAATTAAGAATTGAAAAAAGAAAAAAAATAGCCCTATCTCAGTAAATATACTAGGACACGGCTATTATAACGTTCAAACTTTTCACTTATCTGCTTCTGATGTAGCTGAGAATACCATTGGCAATTCCCTGTGCCATTTGCTCTCGATATTGTGGAGAAGATAGTTTTGCTGCATCTTCCCGTCCGGTAACATAACCTGTTTCCACAAGAATTGCAGGCATAGAGGTTTTTCTGAGTACGTAAAATCTGGCTTTTCGTACTCCTCGATCTTTAACGCTGACAGAATTTAAGATACCGCTACGGACACTTCGGGCAAGGTTATAACCACTACTGTAATAGTAAACTTCTAAACCGCTGACATCCGGACGACTCAAACCAACAGAATTAGCGTGAATGCTGACAAATAAATCGGCATTTCCTTGCTCTGCCATATCTACCCGTCCTTGAAGACTGACGAAGTAGTCGGAATTGCGACTAAGTACTGCTTGCACTCCGTTTTGCTGCAAAATTTGTCCAACTCTGATACTAATAGGTAAAATAACGTCTTTTTCTCGCAATCCACCGATACCAATTGCACCTGGATCTTTACCACCATGTCCGGGGTCAATAATTACTGAAACTCTACCGCTAGGAACTCGCGATCGCCCTATAGATGGCTGGTTAGTCCGGGGAAGAGTCATTATCGGACGACGAGTTGAAGGCGTAGGAATCGTTGGAGATATGGGTGGTAAACCCCTAGAATTAGTAGGAGGTAGAACTCTACGACTCCGTTGTAATTCTAAAGATAAAAGTTGATTACTAAGTTGATTAAGTTCGCCGATTTCCACTCCGGAAGCGGGTTGAACAAAGATAGCAACTTTGTCCGATTCAATTTGCTGCAATTTGACTCGTAAAATGGGGCTGCTAGCGTTAAATTTAGGACCTTTAACTTTAGGAGCCAATTTGGCATTATTAACGGTGATGCGATACAAACCGGATTTTCTGTCCCAACCACCATTAGCTTCGAGATTTTGATTTCCTCTGATTAGTAATTGAGTACCAGTAGGGGCTAATTCTACAGATTCAATTGTTGCTACTTGATTTATCTGTGTTCGGACTGCTGGAACGGGAAAAGAATCCGATTTACTATTGTCACTTGAATCTGAACTACTGTCGCTACTGGAATTACTAGAACTACTACCTCTGGATAACAAAGCGCTCAGACGATTGGGTAGAACTATTAAACCATCGTTACCACTGGTGGCGGCTCGCCAATCGGGAGCATTTTTATCTACCTGCAAAGTCATGCGAAGAACTGGGGATTTACCATCAACTTGGGTAAATTGAACTCGGCTAACCGAGTGCTTGTTAACCGATATCTCCTGTTGAACTGCCGAACTTAAAGCTGCATCTGAAATATCTACGTTAATTTCCTTGCGATCGCGACTGCGATTCACTTTAATTTTGGGTTTCGATCCGCTAGTACGCAGGTAAAATCCGTCTCCGGTAACTTGCAAGCTTTCGATTTTTGTTGCTGCATTTGAGTTTGTAGCAGCTATTGAAAGCGGTGATGTGGTGTTAGATGTTGGGGTAATTACACTGTAAATACTTCTAGCAGAAACAGCGTTTGTTTCGGGTTTTGGCGAAGGTAGCTGTACCGTCCAATTGCTGGGAGTTATCCCGATAAATTTGACTTGAGCGGGGTCAAGAGTATAGCCTTGATTCATTTCGACAACTATACGAGCTGTTTGTGGATCGAACTGTCCGACACGAAGAGAACGAATCGCACCACCGCTTACGGGTTCCGTCAACTGGGGTCGCCCAAATGTCGTTCCTGGTAAATCAATGACTAAACGAGTCGGATTAAAGATTAATTGTGCTTGGGGTTGAACCGCACCATCGGTTTGAAATTCCAGTTTGTTTTGATCGGCATTAAAACGCCAGGAAGACAGTTTAGCGCCGTGAGCGGGCGACGATAGCATTAGTACAGAAACAAAAGTAGTACCAGATACTAACCAGTTAATTTTCACAGCGTTTTCTCCTAATCGGTATTTTATTGATAACTATTAATGTGTAAAAGTGTTAGTGCTTTATGCTTGAATATTTAACAACCGGGGGAGCCGAAGACAATTTTGTGAACGACTATACCGCAAGCATTGTAGCGAATAATTTATCTTCAACAAAGATATTGTTAATCGCATTAACCTTAGCATGAAGCTTTTCCTATAATCTGCCTCAAAGACATCATTAGCCACGTTTTTTAGCATTTGATTATACCAACATCCGGCGGAGTTAAAGTTCAACTTAGCAGTCAAATCCAATATTTATACTAATGATGTGTCATTTGAATGTTCGGAGTGGTATCGATCGGAAATTGAATTATTTTAAACGTGTTTATTGCTTTCATCTCAGAATTACGATCGATAGATTTATGTTTAAATAGTTCTAAGGTGGCTTGACTTTAATCCTGAATTAAGGCTATAGAGTTTCAATATGCGCCTGAAATTTGACAATGCTACAGAAGCTCCCCCGATCGTACTTTTGAGAAAAAATGTTCCCCAATTTACAAAAAATAATATTGATGTTAACGACCCATAGGTTTGAGATTTTATTAGATTTTATTAGATTTTAGAATAAACTTCGAACGAATGGTTGATGACCAAGATAATTCCGGCATTATCTAATTGTACAAGCATCGGCTTGCCTTCTGTGGGTGACTTCGTTTACGGTCGATCAATAATTATTCTTGCCTATTGGTTTTAAGGAGAAAAAAGCTATTGCCATAGCTGCATCCTGTTGGGTAAAACTGAATTCGACCGCACAATGAAAGCTTATCTAGACAAAAGCAGACGACTTCTTTATTGAAGTTTCAATCTTCGTTACCTCTCAACTTTGTCGATAAGTTTATTGAAGATAAATTTAGCAAGCTTTTTTTAACTTTCGGGAGATTTTTAAGAATGAAATACTTAAACTAATCGTAAATGTTGCCGTAAATTATATATGAAATAAATTTCATAAGCAGTATTCTTTTTTTAGCTTGAGTCAGAGCAGAAAATATGGGATTATATAAATACAGATACAAGTACAGATAAAATACAAACCCGATCTAGCATATCTTCAGCGGTAGAGGCTTAAAATAGCACTTGAATAATTTGGGTTTAGACCTACATAAAATTATCGCAACCTGCAATATTTTATTAAAGGCAACTTAATAAATGCCAATCCTAAGATAAGTCCGGGCCTGCTCATTTAAAAATGGGAGAATCATTGCTCGCTTCCGAACAATAATTCCCCCATAATAACCGCTCTTTTTGATTTAGGATGACAATTTATGATGAGTAAATTCACCCAAGTTTACTCATTACTCGTAATTCATTTATATATTTTTACCTACGTTTCAGATACCGGAGAATACCATCAGCAATTCCTTCTGCCATTTGATTTCGGTACGAAGTTTGGCTTAAGTTAGCCGCATCCTCTCTACCCGTTACATAACCAGTTTCTACTAAAATTGCTGGCATAGAAGTTTTGCGAAGTACGTAAAATCTAGCTTTTCGTATTCCTCGGTCTTTAATTTTTACCTTTTGAGTAATGCTTCTACGAACTGTATCGGCGAGTCCTTTACCGCTGTTGTAATAATAAACTTCCAAACCGTTAATATCGGGACGACTTAAACCCATAGAATTGGCATGAATGCTGACAAATAGATCGGCATCGTCTCTGTCAGACATCACGACTCGTCCCTGTAAGCTGACAAAATAGTCACTATTGCGGGTGAGTACTGCATTGACTCCATTTTTTCGCAGTATTTCAGCTACTTTTTGGCTGATGGGTAAAATTACATCTTTTTCTCTCAGTCCACCAATACCAATTGCACCTGGATCTTTACCACCATGTCCCGGATCAATCATAACTAGTACTTGTCCAGTAGGAGCCGGTTTTGGTTTTGGCGCTGGATCTGGCTTCGGCTTGGCAGGAGCGGGTACAGGTACAGGTCTAGGTTTGGAACCAGCAATGGGATTTGGTTGTGGAATCGGAGGTAAAACAACTGGGGGCTTGACTGCATTACTACGCTGCAAATCTAAAGATAATTTATCTCCTCGAACATCAAGTCTTCCAAAAGTTATCTGCGATGCTGGCAGAATGTAGATCGCAACAGTATTTGCATCTTCCTGTCGCATACGTACCCGCAACACCGAACTGTTGGGTTTAAAATCCGGGCCTTTGACAGAGGGTGCTAAGCGAGCATTAGGAATCAGGATGCGGTACATTGCACTAGTTTTATCCCAACCACTGGTGCTTCCAGATAAAGATTTGTTCGCTTTAACAACTAATTTCTTACCGTTGTCGTCCAATTCAACGGAATTAATTTCAGCTCGTGACTTACTAATTGATGCAACTGGCGGCGGAGCAGATATTGGTTGATTTACAGATGGGCTGGGATTGCTGCTTACAGGGGAGTTGCTAACCGGGCCATTCGGTAGCAAAACTACACCGCCAAAACTGCTGATAGAGCTTCGCCAATTAGGGCTATTTTCATTGACTCGCAAAGTAATACGAGCAGTTGTTGAGTTTAATTGCTTAAATTCAACTCCCTTTACGCCAAAACGATTCATGGGAAATTCGTTTCGCGGTAAGCTTGAGGAAAATGTCGCTCCAGAAATATCTACTTCGATCAATTCTTTGCTACTGCGGTTAACTCTTACCCCAGATGGTTTACCGCCACTTGTACGCACAAAAAAGCCGTCACCCGTCGGAAGTACTCTTTCAATTTGAGCCGTTCCTTGAGCAGTTTTGATTACCGTTTGATTGCTGGCTACGGTATTGCTGGCTACGGTATTGCTGGTTCGGATTACGCTGTAGATAGATTTTTCCTCAACTTCTGCCTTCTCAAGTTGCGGTTGCGGTAATTTTACCTTCCAACGACTGGGACTTATTCCTTCAAATTTGATTTGATTTGGATCTAATGTATAGCCAGGGCTTAATTCAACCACCATACGTGTAGTTTCGGGGTCGAATTGACCGATACGGACACTACGAATAGCACCACCTACAGGTTTTTTAAGCTGCGAACGACCGAATTCAACTCCCGGTAAATCAATTACCACCCGAGTCGGACCAAAAATTAGTTGTGCCTTTGGTTGTACGGCAGCATCAGTATTAAATTCTAGGCTGTTTTGATTAGCGTCAAAATCCCAAGATTCTAGTTTTGCTGCATCCGCAGGCGACGATAACAGGGAGACAGTTAAAAAAGTCCCAGGTATTAACCAGTGTAGTTTCAAGGTGCTTTCTCCTAAGTCGCATTTTGATAGAGCGGTTATAGCTAAAAAGTTTCAGTTCTTGCTATATTCATCTAAGCCAGAACTTTGATTAAAGATAAATTGGTTATCAGTGGTGCTTGCCACGGAAGACAATTTTTTACTAATATACGCCCACAACAGAAAATGCTTCTTAAAAAAGACGCAATTAGCTGTTGGCAAGAAATTCTAGCATGAGAAATAATTCTTGTATGTTGTTGTGGCGATAGAATTCTACGTATGAGATAGAGCATAATAATCACACCCACGAAGAGATTACCAGAATTAACTATTGCAGTTAATACTAGTTAAAGCACTCATAAGGGTAAATAGTATTTGTGAAATGCGGTTTACTGAAGCGGTAATTTATGCACGCCCGTTAGAATTATCAGCTTTAAAATCGTATGGTGAGATGCAGGAATTGAATAAATATTCCGCTCAGCTGATGCAGACAAATTCTAAAAAACTCCTGCAAAAAGGGACGGAGATTTTAATAAAGAAGTTTCCCTTGGTATAATAAGTTATCCAGCATCAATACTTTTATGATTCGTTTGCTGAAGTGAAAATGCTTAGTTGAACTATAGCCAATGAAATTTTACTTATATCTGGCACAATTTTAAGTTATAAGATTTACAGTTATTGAAATCGCAGCCAAGTTGGAGATTCCTTAATTGTTGTTTATCGAAACATTGTCGGGTAAAACAAGACGGCATCCATAGCAATTGACGATGCTTGGAACCAAAAATTAACCGATTTACGCTCAATTAGGCGAGAAAGGTTCCTAGGTCGTCTAGGCAGAGCCTTCATGTCGCTTTTTTAAGGGAACCTCAGCCTTGTAGCTGCAAGAGAAAGGAATTTTATCGTAATACAGAGAGTATAGGAATTAATGCTTTTAAACAGTAATCCCACTTCAAAAACGTTAAAACCTGTGATAACTTTACCTATGATCGCAACTCGAATCAGGAAAGTTGTCATAATTAAATGAGTAAGCGTTAAGCGTTCGCCTTACGGCGAACGCTTAACGCCGATGATAAAAATTAGCTTTAACAAAGAGCCATTTCTAGCAAGTGCTGCCAGTGTTGGGGTAAAACTGGAACTATTGATAGTCTTGGTAAACGTATTAATTCAAATCCGGCAAATTTTTCGTCTTGCTTAATTTGCGCCAAAGTAATAGACTGTGGCAATTTCCGCACTGCCCGTATGTCTATAACTAATCTTTTAACATCAGTTAATTTGGGGTCTGGATATGCAATACTGGCAACTTGTGCAACTCCCACAATTCTGCGCTCTTTACCAGTGTGATAAATAAATACTTCTTCTCCCGTTCGCATTGTACGCATATTTTTTAGAGCAAGAGCATTTTTAACTCCATCCCATACCGCAGTATTTTCTGTTTCTAAGTCGGTATAAGAATACTCGTTTGGTTCGGTTTTTAGCAACCAATTCATATAGCAATCCGATGAAGATTAATAGAACAATTTCTTGAAATAGGAAATAGGGAACAATCTAATTTGTTATTTACATCTAGAAGATAGGCGATCGCCGCACTACCTTGTGAGGCATTCTGGTTCAGGTGCGGTTTACGCGCTTCCCCTACTCCCTTTTCACGATTACGATTTGGCTACGGCAACATACTTGTATATAGCGTTTACGGCGGCAACTGAAGTACAGCGATTACCTCACCCCGATAAAGAATAAGCTTTATCTCCCCTCTCCTGATTTATGGAGAGGGGTTGGGGGTGAGGTTTTGAGATATACCTCAATAGAGTGAGAAATGCTATATTTCACAATTAACAATTTGTAATTAAATCAAATAATAAATCTTTTTCTGTACGGGCTACGATTTTATTTTTTCAAATTTATTTTTTTAAAACCGATTGATAAAACAGGAACATTCAAATTAAGTAAATACTCTAGAAGAAAGATCGCAATAAAATAATTTAATTAGGAGTGAAAATATAATGAATAAAACAAAATTATTCGGTACTAAATCTCAGAATTACAATCATAATTATAAAAGATTATGGAAAGCTCTACCTATAGCATTGTTAATCGGCGTTGCTTCCGTTCAACCTGGTTGGGCAGAAGAGAAAATAATGTTACGAACATTAACAGTTACCGGACAAGGTACAGAAACAATTCCGACAAGTTTGTCTGAAGTAAGTTTGGGAGTGCAGGTTCAAGGTAAAGCACCTTTAGCCGTACAGGAAGAAGTTGCTCGCAAGTCTAATGCTGTAGTAACGCTACTCAAGTCACGGAATGTAGAGAAATTAGAAACTACCGGCATTCGACTTAATCCAACCTACAGTTATAAAGATAATATACAGAAAATTGAGGGTTACGAAGCTACAAATATTGTAAGTTTTCGCGTTACTACCGACCTAGCAGGCAAATTATTGGATGAAGCGGTAAAAGCTGGCGCAACCCAAATTAACAGCGTCAGTTTTGTCGCTACCGATGAAGAAATTAATAAAGCACGACAACAAGCACTCAAAGAAGCTACTCAAGACGCTCAAACACAAGCCAAGGCAGTTTTTTCTAGCCTGGGTTTAAACTCAAAAGAAATAGTTCAAATTAAAGTTAATAATGCTTCCATGCCGGAACCAGTTTTGTATCGCAGCTCGGTTCCCGCCGCAGCAATGGCAGAAGCTGCACCTACTCCCGTAGTTGGTGGAGAACAAGAAGTGGGAGCATCTGTTACTTTGCTAATTAGTTATTAGTTGTTGATTGTTAGTTGGAGCGTGGTTAGTGGTTAGTGGTTAGTGGTTATTAAAATCAATCACAATTAACTTGTGACGTTAGTGGGAGCGAGGGAGACGTAGCACTGCTACGACTCTACAACCCATCAGAACAAATGAAAAGGAGTACAACTAACTACTAACTACTAACCACTAACTTCTAATTAAAATTCTCCAGGATCGTTATTGATCATTTCAGCTTCAGAATCTCTCTTTGAACCTAATAACTGTAGGTCCTCTACATTAATAACTGGCGATGAACGAAGTACCCCTGTAGAGCGATCGTTCCAGCTATCGAGCTTTAAAGAACCTCTGACGGCAATTTGTTTACCTTTACGCACGTAGCTATTGGCAATCTCTGCCGTTTTTCCCCATAGCTCCAAGTTAAACCAATCAGGTCCACTGTCTTTTCTACGACGGTCAACTGCTAGTGTTAATCTACACTTAACATTACCCGAATCAAAATACTTCATGTCGGGGTCAGTACCTACACGACCGACAAGATGGACAACATTTATACTCATATGCTTTTGTTTTAGTACTGATGTACTTTGAGATTTGATTAATATAATAGCCGATTACAACACATTTGACGTAGTGTTAAATAATTGACAACGAAAAATATCAAATTAATGATAGAAATAACTATGCTTAAATTGCAAAAGTATACTGATAACTTTACCGAGACTAAGAATATAAAATTCAAAGGGACCCGAACATGGTAAGGATTCGGAAAAGATATATCAAAACTTAATCTGTTTTACTAGACTCAGGTCAAAAATAATAATAGAATCCAGCACGATTCGGTCCGCACGGACGTTGTAAAAAGTAACGAGAATAGGGGGCGTAATAGCGCGTGGGTCTTTTCAGTAAGTTTTCCTTGTCGCGGGATATGGGTATCGATCTAGGTACTGCCAACACTCTCGTTTACGTTTCTGGTAAAGGCATTGTACTTCAAGAGCCGTCAGTTGTTGCCATCGATCAAAACGAAAAGGTAGCGCTGGCTGTGGGAGAAGATGCTAAGAAAATGCTCGGTAGGACTCCTGGAAATGTAATCGCATTGCGTCCTTTACGCGATGGTGTTATTGCTGACTTTGATACTGCTGAGTTGATGCTGAAGAGTTTTATTCAGCGCGTAAACGAAGGCAAATCTTTAGTTTTACCCAGGATTGTAATTGGTATCCCCAGCGGCGTGACTGGGGTTGAAAGAAGGGCTGTAATGGATGCTGCTTCTCAAGCAGGGGCTAGAGAAGTTTATTTAATCGATGAACCTGTAGCAGCAGCCATTGGGGCGGGACTGCCAGTAGCTGAGCCTACTGGTAACATGATTATTGATATCGGTGGTGGTACCACTGAAGTTGCAGTATTGAGTCTTCAAGGTACTGTACTGAGCGAATCGGTACGTATTGCTGGGGATGAATTAACCGAATCAATCGTCGGGTATATGAAGAAAGTTCATAACCTGGTAATTGGGGAACGGACAGCAGAAGATATCAAGATTCGTATCGGTTCTGCCTATCCTACTCATGATGATGAAGAAGCATTCATGGAAGTTCGAGGCTTGCATCTGCTTTCTGGTTTGCCAAGAACTGTAACAATTAAAGGACCAGAAATCCGTGAAAGTATGGCCGAACCGCTTTCAGTTATTATTGAAGCAGTGAAGCGGACTTTAGAGCGTACACCTCCTGAATTGGCAGCAGATATTATTGATCGGGGGATTATGCTTGCTGGTGGTGGTGCTTTGCTCAAGGGTATAGATACTTTAATTAGTCATGAAACGGGGATTGTAACGCACATTGCCGCCGATCCTTTAAGCTGTGTGGTTTTGGGTACTGGCCGCGTGTTAGAAAATTTCAAGCAGTTGGAACGAGTATTCAGCGGACGTTCTCGAAATATGTAGGTTCTGCAACGTTTATGTAAGATATTGGGTTCTACATAGAATCCAATGTCTTTATATTAAAAATATTAAGAATATTAAGAAAACTATCTGTTATACAAAGGTTTATATGTTTACTGCACGTCGTTGGTGGGAGCGTTTGGGGTTACAGTTTGGGCTATTGGCTTTGGTAGTTGGTGGTGCTTTGGCAATTCGACAAACTCACGGTGAAGTTTTAGTTGAGTTTTACGATGGTATTGCTCGTCCGTTTGAAGTATTCCAAAGCCAACCCGATCGCGAACAGTATCTCAAGGATGCTAAGGTACAGGAACTGCAAGCTCGGATAGTTGAATTAGAAAACCAAAATAAGAATATCAAGGCTTTATTAAAGTATGTAGAAAAAGAGCCAAAAGATGCACCTACAATTCCGGCTCGCGTGGTTGCACGTAGTGCAGACAATTGGTGGCAACAGGTGACTTTGAATCGCGGTAGCCTTGTAGGGATTGAGAAAGGTTACATAGTCAAGGCTGAAGGTGGTTTGGTTGGGCTGATAGATCGCGTAACTCCTAATACTAGCCGCGTTTTATTAATCAGCGATATGAATTCACAAGTAGGTGTAAATATCAGCCGCACTGGAGCTAAAGGTATTTTACGAGGAGATGGCTCTTCTGAGGCAGTATTGGAATTCTATGAGAAAGTACCAAACGTGAAACCTGGAGACGTGGTTTCGACATCAACTTACAGTTCCAAGTTTCCTTCAGGTGTACCTATAGGAAAAATCAAATCATTAGATTTAAAGAGACTTCCCGCATCAGTAGCGACAATAGAACTTTTTCCGCCGATTCGTTCTCTTGACTGGGTAACGGTTAATCCCAAGCCAGCAAATCCGGCACCCGAAAAAGATACACAAAAGTAATTTAACTAAAAAATGTAGGGATTTTGACAACGGATGCATTTATGCAGTGATTGGAGATTTTAGATTGAACTGCGAATCCAACTTCAGAACAAGGTAAATTTAAAATTATAGAATCGTAAATCATTAATCCCTTCATCCCTTTTTAAAATTCACCTTTATGTACGGTTGAACGCGATCGCCTCTCCGACTCTAAAAGAGAAGAATACTTAATCTAAAATCTGAAATTTCAGCAGGCAGCAAGGCTACAAGGAAATGAAAATTCCCAAATTCCGGGAGAGAGAGAGGAAGAAACAAACGAACGGATTACCTCCATCTCGACTCAAGAAACCGAAGAATAACCAAACAAGCGGACTACCCCCATCCCGAAAACCAAAAAGAGCGAAGAAGAGCATCAAACCTCTTTCTCGCTGGCATCCCCGCGTTCTTCAAATGACCGATTGGGGAATTATTGCCGCATCTGTATTACTATGTTTATTTCTGCTACCAAATCGCTTTCCCGGCATGGAATTATTGGGAATTGGAGCTAACTGGCTATTAATTTGGGTTGTCGCTTGGAGTGTCAAGCGTTCTGCTTTTCAAGGTGCTTTCGCTGGTATCGTTTTAGGTTTGCTTCAAGATGCCATGACATCAACTCAGCCAACTCATGCTATAGGTTTGGGCATTGTGGGTTTTTTAATCGGTTTATTTCAGAAACAGCGTTTCATCCAAGAAGATTTTATTTCTATTGCCTTAATCGTCTTCGTGATGGCTATGCTATCGGATACGATTTTTGCTTTGCAGTTGATTGCAGCGGGTACTGCTAGCTCAGATGTGATTTGGGCATATTACAAAAAGGTGACTTTAGCTTCCGCGATTCTCAGCAGTCTTTGGGCACCCGTGGTTTATTATCCTTTAAATCGTTGGTGGCAACAGTTGAAGTTGGCCGAACAATCATCTTAGGAGTTAGGAGTTAGGAGTTGGGAGTTAGGAGAGACTAAAGAGTAGTAAATTAATTATTCTTCTCCCCATCCCCCCATCCCCTATCTCCCCCGCATGAGGAAGGAATTAAAAGCGACGTAGAGCTGCAATTCCTTCCTGTTTATTTTTTTGGAAATTAATTTTATTGGAATTTAATGTGCTGGCTCTGGCAATATGGATGCAAGCAGTTAAATAAACTGGAGTTGTGGTATTTCTGACTATATCGAGTTTATGTCAATTCTTTTTGTCGAATTGATCCGAAACTTTTTCAATTATCTATAGAATTGATTCTATTTAGGCAAAAATACTCACATAAGTTCCCTTTTATTATGAACAATTCTCCTGCCAACCATAGTGCAGATAAATTAATATCTAATATCCAGAAGGAAAAAGTGAAAATGGTCGGAAGCGATTTTGACAGAACCATGATGCAGCGCTGCTTGGAACTGGCTCGTCGTGGTTTGGGACGTACTTCACCAAATCCGATGGTAGGAGCGGTAATTGTCAAAGATGGTGAAATTATCGGGGAAGGTTTTCATCCTCGCGCTGGAGAACCTCATGCGGAAGTTTTTGCCCTTAAAGCTGCGGGAGAAAATGCCCGTGGAGCTACGATTTACGTGAGTTTAGAACCTTGCAACCATCACGGACGTACCCCCCCCTGCTCGGAGGCTGTGGTAGCCGCAGGATTAGCAAAAGCTGTAGTGGGTATGGTAGATCCAAATCCATTAGTTGCAGGAGGTGGAATTAAGCGTCTGCAAGAAGCTGGAATAGAAGTAGTTTCGGGAGTAGAAGAAGCAGCTTGTCGTAAGTTAAATGAAGGATTTATTTATCGGATTCTTTATAAAAAACCTTTGGGTATTTTGAAATACGCTATGACCTTAGATGGTAAGATTGCTACTACAACTGGTCATAGTGCTTGGGTAACAAATGAAGATGCCCGCAGTGCAGTTAGAGAATTACGTGCCCGATGTGATGCTGTTGTAGTCGGTGGAAACACAGTACGTAAAGATAATCCTCGTTTAACTTCTCGTCTGGCAGGAGCGCACAATCCCCTAAGAGTAGTTATGAGTCGCACTTTAAACTTACCTACAGAAGCACATTTGTGGGAAACTCAAGAATCACCCACGCTTGTACTCACAGAATCTGGAGCTAACCCAAATTTACAAGAATATTTACAAAAACAAGGCGTAAAAGTGGTGGAATTATCACCACTTACACCCGAAACAGCAATGGCTTATCTATATGACTTGGGTTTTTGTAACGTGTTGTGGGAATGTGGAGGAATTCTAGCCGCAAGTGCGATCGCTTCTCGAGCAGTACAAAAAGTATTAGCATTTATAGCCCCAAAAATTATTGGTGGGAGTAATGCTCCCACACCAGTAGGAGATTTAGGTTTAACCACAATGACTCAAGCGCTGGCTTTGGAACGTGTAGAGATGAGAATTGTAGGTTCTGATTGTTTGGTGGAAGGATATTTACCGTAAGGAATAATCGCTAATTTTTGCGCTTTTTGTAGCGTGCGTTGTTTGTCAAAAGCTATATTCCCTTGCTTTTGATCGAGAAGCGATGATATTTGAACAAATTGTCGATCAATTGAACGTTGATTGTAAATTGTATTGGCGTTCATGAGCTATATCGCGGATCAGAGGAAGTCGGGATTGAATGTAATCGCCAAGAAAATCGGCTTCGTGACAATCTAGCGATGCTTGGTTTTTTGTTTGTTTTACCAACAACTGAACCAAGCTTGCATCATCCATTTGTAACAACGTCTTGGTTTGAGTTTTTTCGACTACAGACCAAACTTGACGCATAATCTTAGGAGTCATAGACCTCTATTTGATGAAAATTTGATTGGATGTTTTTAGGATACACAATTTAAACAGCAACGTCCGGTATTAAGGGACATCAAGACACAAGTGTTATAAAAAACTTAATATATTGAGTTATTACTTGATATATTTTAAGAATTTACGATTCTATAGGGCAATTTTAGAACGAAAAATGAGATTTTAGACAAACTTTTTAATTCATAATTCGTTTTTCGTTGTTAATAATACGAATTAACCGAAAATAAGTTTACAACTTTTATTAATCTATTTTAGATTGGTTGATTTCACAAAAATATACTCAAAACTGAGTATGTACTATCATTTTATATTAAACATTTGTAAACAAAGAACAATTAAGTTTTTTCAAACTGCGATTATTGTGAAGTTATTGCTAAAGGACAGTCCAAGAGCTAGTTACGTTAAGAATATTTATATTTTGCCTGCAATACACAGAATTTAACTGATTCATTAGTTAATAAATAAATTTGATAAAGAAAAATATTTGATAGAATGACTAAATCATTTATAAAAATTAAGAAGCCTATGCGAGCAATACCAAATTTATTAAAGTGTTGAATAATAACAATTCGTAATTGTATCGAATGATTATTGTTTTTGACATTGCGGACAATAATAATATCGTCTTCCGCCTGTAGTATCTTTAATAATAGAAGTGCTGCAAATATAGCAAGGTTTCGATTCGCGTCCAAATACCCAATGCCGGTATTCTTGCCGCTTGTATCCCTTTGCTTTCAATTCGGCAGCTATTTCAAGATTATTAGTAATACCTTTAGTTTGATAAGATTGTTTGGGAATAGTAAGCGCCGCTTCAGCGAGTTTTTGTAGTTGTTTTTGGTTGCAATCTATGGGACGTAAAGTAGGATGAACTTTTGCAACAAATAAAACTTCGCTGCGTAAATAATTACCGTTACCCGCGAGAAAACTTTGGTCTAAAAGTAAGGTAGCAAAGCGTTTTTTATAAAACTTTTTATCTTGTAATCTATTAATTACTTGTTCTAAATTAAGTGTTTGATCTAAAATATCAGGGCCAAGACGATTAAGAAAGGGATGAAGCGCTAATTCGTCTTTATCTAAAACTTCGATATCGGAAGCACTATATAATAAAGCTGAATTTTGATGATTGTGAATTGCTAAACGTAGCTGACGATTAGTTTTAGGATAATCGTAAGCTTGACGCACCATCCATTTACCGTAAAGTTGATTGTGACTGTAAATGGTAAGTTCGTTATCCAAGCGAATCAACATCGCTTTTCCTTTAGTATCTACGGTTGTGATGCGATGGTTTTTTAATTGCGATTCGTAGGGTTTTAAACGTTCAAATGCAAAGAATATTTCTTCTACAGGGGAGTGAGTTACAGTAGCTTTGATTTTATCGGCTGCTTGTTTGATTTCTGGTCTTTCTGGCATGGAATTTTAGTAAGTTAGCGTTTATATCGTCCCTGGGAAACCTCACCCCCAGCCCCTCTCCTTATTAAGGAGAGGGGAGTTAATAGAATTATTATTATCAACTAATTCGATAAATTCTTTTAAAATTTTTGGATATTTTTCCCCTGCTACATATGGGAAATTATTATGTTTAGCATCTTCAATCCATAAGGAGAGTTTTGGTGAAGGTGCTTGCTGGAATAATTGTTCGCTGTGATAAAAAGGGACTATTTCATCAAGTTTTCCATGCATTATTAATACCGGACATTTTACTTTGGAAATTTTTGATAAATTGGGGAATTTATCGAAAGGTAAGATTTTTATAGGTACTTTAACTTTAAATATAGAAGTAAAGGTGCTTTCGGTAATTAAGCCAGCAACTGGTTTTCTTGCAGCTAAATCGATTGCCGAACCTCCTCCAACGGAACTTCCAAAAGCTATGATTTGTTGGGGTGGTATGTTTAATTCTTGGGTTAAATAATTGTAAGCCGTATCAATGTCTTTATAAGCATTTGTTTCTGATGGTTTCCCTTCGCTAGTTCCATAACCGCGATAATCGTAAGCAAAGACACTAAAACCAATACTTTTTAATTGTTTTAATCTAGGTTGAATAGTACCTAAATCAGATCCATTTCCATGAGCAAAAAGGATTGTGTATTTTGCGTTGGGGTTTAATAGGTGAATTGCGGAAAGTTTGGTTCCATCTTCACTGGTAAGTTTGATTATTTCATTTGTGTCTTGATAGGTGGAAGGTGGGGGAAGGAAAATTAATTTTTCTACTTGGAAGTAGATGATGATAGCGAAGGTTAGGTAGATAAGAATTAGGGTTGTTATCATTCTTTTGAGAAAGTTGAATATTGAAAAGGTTTTTGAATTTTGGGTTGGCATTTAAGATTAAGTAAATATTTTCTAAGCATATATATTTATAGACAAAAAACTGGGAATATTAATTAAAACGAAGAAGCTGTAAATAAAAATCTACCATGAATAACTTTATTCAGAAAATTAAGCTATTTTATTCTCAAAATTATACAGAAGTTTATGACGAAGGAGAATTAATTGATGCGAAATCCCTTTACCCTTCTCAAACTTGGGATTTTGAAGTTAGCGGATTGGAAGAATGTAGTGAAGAAGAGGCATATTTTGAACAATGCGGGTATAGTTTAAAAACTCAGTTCAACCTTGAAGATGTTCATATATTTGTTAATGAGATGAATTTAGATTTTAAACCAACTTATCCAGAAAATTTTGTTAAATCTTATCGTTTTTATAGTCAAAATGTGGGTGAAGAAGATTTTGGTTCTGTATGGAATTTTATAGTTACTATTGATAGACAAAGAATCTTCACTACTCGCGTAACTACAGATGGTGATGATGGATGGCTAGAAACATTTGATGCTGGAGGTAATAACCTTGGTGCAGCACGTACTAGTTGTAATAAAATTGCCTGGCGTTCGTTGGATTGGATTCGGGATAATTTTCCAGCTTTTCCACCAGAAATTGATTGGAAATTGAGAAAGCGTAATTAATAATTTGGTTCTTCAGCACTTGGTATGCTAACTAAATAATCGTAAAAAGGCAGAAGGCAGCTTTGCTGTAGGCAGAAGGGAAAAAAACGATTTTAGGAAGAAATCAAGTAAATAATAGTCAAAGTCTTTGCATAGTAAGTCTTGCAGCGATTTCTTGCTCATAATTTAGCATACTATGTAATGAAGAGCCAATAATTTAAAATTCAAGCAACCCCATATCCCGTATAGGCACGCTTATATGGTGGCTGTAAACCCAACACAATATCTTCTTTTTCAACTCCCAAATATAAAAGCTCTTGCGCTAAATCTACATCAGTCATATTCTGCTGAATCCAGATTTTGCCATCTTTAATATCAAAATGCATCATGCTATGATAAACCCGGCTTAGACCATTCCAACCAACATACATCAACTGATAATGGTCGTGTATTGTATCAAAAATCAATTCTTTTTCGACATCTTCATTCTTTGGTTTTGAGCTACCGTGTTTAGTTAAAATACTTTGAATTGATTGGCGAAAATGCTCTAGGTTTACCATTATATTATTTCCCCCTCTCCCTTAACAAGGAGAGGGGTTAGGGGTGAGGTTTTCCCTTTGAATTCTAACAGATAACCTAACCCCTCAACTCTCTCACCTTCATTGCAATACTTTCTAAAACACCATCTAAATTCTCATACACATCATTATTTGTAAATCTGATAAATTTAATTCCTAACGATTCAATATACATTTGTCTTTCTCTATCATATTCAGCAGCACCTTCTTTAAAATGGCTTTCACCATCAATTTCTATAGCTAGCTTTAATATAGGGCTGTAAAAATCAATAACAAATTTATCTACACTATATTGTCTGCGAAATTTACAATCTTCTATTTGTCTATTTCTTATTTTGTCCCAAATTATTTGTTCTGCTTTTACTATATTTTGACGTAGCGATCGCCGTTTTTCTTTTTCGGAGTTTTTGTTATAAACTTTGGTCATTTTGATAATTAAGCTTAATATCAATACCTTTGTATTTTTATTAGGTTAATCATACAAATATATTTTTAGCATCCGTTGAATTACTTTATCCTTTAACCCTAAATTACCTCACCCCCAGCCCCTCTCCTTATTAAGGAGAGGGGAGTTTGATTACCTCACCCCCAGCCCCAACCCTTTATCAAGCAGAGGGGAGTTTGAGTTTAAGCGCTAAAGTATTTAGCTACGGGATGATATGTAATTATCGCCGTTGTACTTTGTTCGGGATAAATCTGCTCGCTTTCGTCCATAAACAAGTTAATTCTGTCAGTTTTCAACAAGTCCAATTGCTTATATTGATCTGGAATATTCGGACAAGCTGGGTATCCAAAGCTATACCGCGAGCCGCGATATCTTTGCGCTAACATATCACGAATGTTATCTGGATCTTCTGCTGCAAAGCCTAGTTCGCAGCGGATTCGGGCGTGCGTCCACTCAGCTAAAGCTTCTGCCATTTGTACGGCTATTCCGTGGAAGTACAGATAATCTGTGTACTCATTGTTGGAGAATAGCTTTTGAGCAAATTCAGTGGCAATTTCACCCACTGTTACCGCTTGCATGGGGAAGACATCAATAATTCCTGTTTCTTTGGGTGCAAAGAAGTCTGCTATACACAGACGACGCATCGATCTTTGACGGGGAAATTCAAATTCGGTAACTTTTTCGGAATGGTTTTCGGGGTTATATATATGTAAAGTGTTTCCTTCTGCTTGAGTAGGAAAATAACCGTAAATTACCTGTGGATGCAACAAGTTTTCTTCTACTACCCGTTTTTTCCAGGTTTCTAGAATTGGATATACTTCTTCTTCTAAGAAAGCCTGATATTCTTCTTTTGTCTGGTCTTTGGGTTTTCTAAATTGCCATTGTCCAGCGATTAAGGCTTGTAAATCCAAGTACCAAAATAATTCTTCAAGGGGAATATCATCTCCTTGTAATAATTTGGTTCCCCAGAATGGTGGTGTAGGACGTTCGGTGTCTATTTCGACTGCTTCGGAACGTTTGGTATCGATTACTTTTGGTTCTTCGGGTTTTTCTTTGGCAGCTTTTTCTTCTGCTGCTTTATGTCCGTTTCCGTTTTGAGTTTGAGAAGGTTCTGCTTCTGCAAATTCACCTAAGAAACCCTTGAAATCATCCCAATTATTCCCAGTTTTAGCTGGCATTAATTTTTCCATGAAATTCAAGTCGGAAAATGCATCTTTACCGTAAATTACTTTACCTTGATAAGCATTTTGGCAATCGTCATAAACAAATTTGGGGGTTAAAGCTGCACCACCTAAAATTACGGGAACGGTAATTCCTTTTTCGTTGAAGGTTTGTAGATTATCTTTCATAAACGCCGTTGATTTCACCAACAAACCACTCATGGCGATACAGTCGGGTTTATGTTTTTCGTAGGCTTGGATAATGTTTTCTACTGGTTGTTTAATTCCCAGGTTAACTACCCGATAGCCGTTGTTGGACAAAATAATGTCTACTAAGTTTTTACCAATGTCGTGAACATCGCCTTTTACGGTAGCAATAACAAAGGTTCCTTTGGCGTTGTCTACTCCTTCCGATTTTTCCATGTGCGGTTCTAAAAATGCCACCGCTGCTTTCATGGTTTCTGCTGACTGCAATACGAAAGGTAGCTGCATTTGTCCGGAGCCGAACAATTCACCGACTACTTTCATGCCATCTAATAAGTAGATGTTGACAATATCCAACGGCGGATATTTTTCCATTGCTTCTTTCAAAGCATCTTCTAAACCAATTCTTTCGCCGTCGATAACGTGCTGTTTTAACCGTTCTTCAATTGGTAAACTAACGTCAACGCCTTTATCGCGTTTGGCGCTAACCCCTTCAAACATCGTCGTTAATTCGCCCAAGGGGTCATAAACGCAGATATCGCCGTCAAATTTACGGTTGTCGTAAATTAAGTCAAGGCAGATTTTCTGGTGTTCTGGTTCAATTTTAGAAAGCGGTAAAATCTTGCTGGCACTAACAATAGCCGCATCCATCCCGGCTTGCATTGCTTCGTGCAGAAACATCGAGTTTAAAACTATCCGCGCTGCGGGATTTAAACCGAAGGAAACGTTGGAAACACCCAATACAACGTGACATCCCGGTAATTCTTGACGAATGCGACTGATGGATTCGATAGTCGCTTTACCGTTGGCTCTATCTTCTTCAATTCCGGTAGAAATCGGTAGCGCTAGACTATCAAAAAAGATTTCATGGGCGGGGATACCGTATTCCAAAGCTTGACGATAAGCACGTTGAGCAATTTCAAATTTCTTGTCTGCCGTTCGCGCCATCCCATCTTCATCGATGGTACCAATTACCACACCAGCGCCGTAAGTTTTCGCCAATTCCAACACTTTCAAAAAGCGCTCTTCGCCGTCTTCGTAGTTGGTGGAATTTAACAAACACTTACCGCCAGCAACTTTTAAACCCGCCTCCATTTTTTCCCATTCGGTGGAGTCAAGCACCAAAGGCAAAGTAATATTATTCACCAAACGCGAAACCAACTCGTGCATATCACGCACGCCATCGCGTCCTACATAATCAACGTTGACATCAAGAACGTGTGCGCCTTCTTTAACCTGCGATCGCCCTAATGACACCAATCCGTCCCAGTCTTCATCATTCAACATGGTACGGCACTTCTTAGAACCGCTGGCGTTGAGTCTTTCGCCAATAATCAAGAAGGAATTATCTTGATCGTATGGTTGAGTACCGTAAATCGAAGCCGCAGCCGGTTCAGTTTGCGGTTCCCTGACTTTTGGTGTCAAGTCTTTAGCAATTTCTGCCAAAGCTTCAATATGACCTGGACGTGTCCCACAGCAACCCCCAATTACTTGGACACCTAAGTCTTCGATGAAATGCATTAAGTGCATTTTTAATTCCATCGGCGTAAGCTTATAATGCGCTTGTCCGCCAACGTTTTCTGGTAAACCCGCATTGGGTACGCAGGAAACAATAAATGGTGAATGTTCCGACAAATACTTGATGTGCGGCTTCATCAAATCTGGCCCGGTAGCGCAATTTAACCCCAAAATATCAATTTTGTAAGGTTCTAAAATTGTCACTACAGCAGCGATTTCCGTACCTACGAGCATGGTACCCATAGTTTCCATAGTTACAGAAACCATCAGAGCGCGCCTTTCTCCTTTCTTCGCGAAAACTTCTTCAATGGCATTCAGCGCTGCTTTAATTTGCAACACATCCTGACAAGTTTCCACGATGAATAAATCAACTCCACCATCCCACAACGCTTCTGCTTGTTCCACATAAGCATTTTTCAAGGTGTCAAAGTCAATATGTCCCAAAGTTGGTAGCTTTGTACCAGGTCCCATCGAACCACCCACAAACCGGGGTTTTTCGGGTGTCGAAAATTCCGCAGCGACTTTTTTCGCTAATTCCGCAGCAGTTTTATTGAGGTAATAAGCTTGGTCTGCTAAGTCATATTCGGCAAGTACAATTGACGTACCACCGAAAGTATCCGTTTCAATTACATCCGCACCAGCAGCCAAGAAACCACGGTGAACAGTTGCTACAGCTTCCGGTTTGGTGTGAACGAGATATTCGTTACAACCTTCGTATTCCGCACCACCAAAGTCTTCAGCGGTGAGTTCCTGTACCTGTAAATTGGTTCCCATCGCACCATCAAACACCACAACAGGGCGTTTGGGGCTTTGGAGATGTTGCAAAAATGAGTTAGCCATAAAATTCAAAAAAATTTAGGTTAGCCTTAATTTATTATTTTCCCGGATTTCTAGACTTTAGGAACGATTAAATTACATTTGGATTACATTTATGATCGTAAAAGATTACGTCAATCAAGATGAGGGGTTTGTCCGTTCAAGTACTGAGGAAGTTAGAGGCAATTTGCTCGAAGCCTTGAAAACAGTAGTTTTAGCGGGAAAGCGTATCGTTTTACAGCAAGCTGGGAAAGATGTTGCGGCGATAATCCCCGTTAAGGAATTTGAACGTCTGGAATATTTGGAACACGAATTAGTTCCTCCGATCTGGGAACCCTACGAGGAAGAATATTATGATGATGATGGGGGAATCCACTGTGTTTTGGTTGATGAGATGGAAGCGGAGTTTGATGAGATTATTACTGAGGTAACGGTATACAATGAACTTTTTGGCTTGTTACCACCGCAACGTTTATCGGGTAAAGAATTTGATACTTTTGCACCCGTGGCAATTTTAATGAATATTGAGAAGTTCTGGGTGTCGGAATATTGGATTGGTGAGAAAGATAGGTTGAAAGCCTTTCATTGAAAGGTATAAGAGAGGATTAGTATCTTTTGCGGTAATATCGCAATGATAAAAAACCTTACTAGACGCAGAGGGCGCAGAGGAAAAAAAGATAAAGAGAGATAATTTTTTATAAGTTTAAATATACTGATAATTAATTTAACTTGGTTAAATTCTTTTGTGTAATTTCGTCTGCTGGGAATAAGGTTTCAATGCGTAATTCCTGTAACATAATGTCCTGGGGTGTACCGAGAGTGGCTATTGCCGAAAAAAAGTTAAAATTTAATCCGTCTTTGAAAAAGTTGACGGTTAATAATGGTAGTTGCCAACTTTGAGAATTTGAAAGTTTCCACAGTTGTGGAACATCTGGATATGTCATGAATTCTTGATAAAGCTGCCTGGGTTGTTGGCTTTTATCGTTTGTTATTACTTCTCGATAAACTCTTTTAATTAAATGGCTGGCTGTTTCTTCCCAATTAGCGACAAATGGTTTTAAACCTTGGGGATGTAACATCAATCGCATCAAATTGATTTTCCCGTCGATGTAGAAATTGTCTTGTAAATCTTCTGAATCAATCAACCAGTTGATTAACCGCTGCGAAACCGGATTAGTTTTAATTAAATTCCAATATCTATCCATTATCAATATGGGTAAATGTGTTTGAGAAAGCAAGATAAAATCTAAAGCTTTGCGAATGGGTTCAAATTCTGGTGAAGATAAATCGCTTTCGGAATAAATCGGTGCAAATCCGGCTGTTGTGAGCATAACATTTTGTTCCCGTAAAGGAATATCTAGCACGGTAGCAAGCTGCAATATCATTTCCTGACTGGGATTTGCTCTACCTGATTCTAGAAAACTAATGTGTCTTTGAGATACATCGCTGGCTAAAGCTAAATCAAGTTGGCTGAATTTTCGCAGTTTTCTGTGGTGTTTCAGCAGATTTCCGAAGGTTGTTTGTTGGTTTGAGATAGATTGCATTTTTACTGACATCTTTATTACCTCAAAGGTAATTGTAACTCTGGGATACAGCAATCATAATCAAAACAACAACGATGATTGTTGAATTTGAATCGGAGAATAAAAGTCATGTCTAATGCAACTTATCAAAATCAAGAATCTGCATCTGGTAAATTATTTTCAGCTAAATCGCTTTATTTACTGCTAGTAATTATTGGAATTATTGTACCTTGGAGTTTCCTGTTACAATTCACTATGCAAAATAGTTTTTCAATTGAATTATTAATTCAGAAGGGATTTACTAATTATGCTGCGGCTGCATTTGGAACCGATTTGGTGATTAGTGCATTAGTGTTTTTATGCTTTACATTTTTTGAATTGAAGCGACTAGGTTTATCTCGTAGCAGATTGTTGATTTATATTATAGCGACTGTTGGAATTGGTTTAAGTTGTGGATTACCGTTGTTTTTATATTTCCGGGAAGGTGTTTTGGAAGGTAAGGATTAGTTTTTTCTCAGCATCATAAACCGCCTTGGAATAAATTCCCAGGCTCATATATTAAGTCTGATAAATCAGACTAGGTAAACTTTTTAGGTTATTGCAGTACTTTTTGTCTTATATCATTATCAACATCACCAAGCAATGTAATTCCCCATTTCATCGCGAAAGTCTTCTAAAGACAACTGGGCAAGAATTTCAGTCTACTTAAGTAGACTTTGTATATGAGCCTTGAAATTAATTTCAAGGTGGGAATAGAGCGATTATGATTTCGGGGTGCAATATGTTAATTAAAATAAATTTATTATCTGATGAAAAACTTAATTTTCTATTTAGGCTTTGCCACAATCATCACTCACGAACTTTATGCAATGACGCAATCAGAATGGAAGCTTTTGTTTGTGTTGCGAAGCTTACCAGAAGAAACCGCATCATTGACTTTTGTTATTCTTCATATACCACTAATTGCAGCGCTGTTGTGGTTAACAAATAATCAATCTCAAACTATTAAAAATCGGTCGCGGATTGCACTTACAGTATTTTTAATAATTCATAGCGGACTTCATAAGTTATTGGAAAATAATCCAAATTATACCTTTAATTCGCCTCTTTCTTTAGCTTTGATTTATGGTGGTGGTTTGCTTGGATTACTTTATTTGATTCTGGTTTTTATGTCTTGGCAAAGTGTGTCTAATAATTTGGAATAATTTGAGAAATGAGTGAAAAACTCCGCGTTTCCTCTGCGTTTACCTTCGCGTTGCTCTGCGTTAAAAAATATGATTATAATCCACCACAATTAATGAATGGTGCGTTACGCTGCGCGATAACACACCCTACAATCTAAAATCCAAAATTGGTTCACTTCCCAAAACTATAAATCTTCTGGGTTTCTAATTTATCGCTGAGTGAAGAAGGTAGCTGACTTAATTCAAAAGCTTGTCTATCTAATTTTACCTGTAGCTTACTTAAAGGATCTACTCCAGGTGAAATCAGAAATTCTAACTTTTGCACGTAAGGTAATTCAACAAGTTTATCGAGGATGTTAGTAACAGCCTCTACGTAAGGATGACCTTTTTCTTTATACCAGTCCTCAGCAGCAACGTTGGCTTGGTCTAAACCTAAGTGTACCGTTAAAGATGGTTCGGTAAATAAAGCTAAACCCAAAGGACGGGTTTCTTCTTGCAACAATAAATCATAGTCTTTTGCTAAATGCCGTATCTTTTCTAAACGTTCGTAACGTTGAGTTATCGACAAAGGTTCGTCTTTCCAGTGCAGCGAAGCGGTTACTAAATAAGTCTGCAACAACATATGACCTAGCTTTTTGGCTTTTGTTGCTAGGTAATGACTGTTGTAATCGTTGGCTTCAATTAATAAAGGTACGCGATCGACAACTTCTAAGCCGTAACCTTTTAATCCAGCAATTTTACGAGGATTGTTGGTAATTAAACGTATATTATGCACGTTTAAATCCATCAGCATTTGCGCTCCCATACCGTAGTCGCGCAAGTCGGCAGGAAATCCCAAACGTTCGTTTGCTTCTACGGTATCAAGCCCCATATCTTGCAAAGAATAGGCTTTTAATTTGTTAATTAATCCAATACCGCGTCCTTCTTGACGTAGGTATACAACTACACCTTCTCCTGCATTATCAATCATTTTCAAGGCTGCTTGTAACTGCATTCTACAGTCGCAGCGCAAGGAACCTAAAGCATCTCCGGTAAGACATTCGGAATGTACCCGCACCATTACAGATTTATCGCCAAATGTCTCTGGATCGCCTTTGACAATTGCAACGTGTTCTTTATTATCTAAAGTGTGACGGTAAGCGTAAATTTTGAAATTTCCGAACTGTGTAGGTAAATCGGCAACAGTTTCGCGTTTAATTATTCTGTCGTAGCGCAGACGGTAGCTAATTAAATCCGCTATGCTAATAATTTTCATTTTATGACGCTTGGCATACTCGATTAATTCGGGTAGCCGTGCCATCGAACCGTTAGGGTTTTGGATTTCGCAAATTACCCCAGCCGGATATAAACCGGCTAATCGAGATAAATCTACAGCAGCTTCTGTGTGTCCCGCTCGTTTAAGTACGCCTCCCTTTCTAGCGCGAATTGGAAAAATATGACCGGGGCGGCGTAAATCTTCCGGCTTGGTATGGGGGTTAAGCGCTACTTGAATCGTGCGAGCGCGATCTTCGGCGGAAATTCCTGTAGTAACGCCTAGTTCTGGCCCTGCGTCAATGCTGACAGTGAAAGCAGTTTGATTAGTATCCGTGATGTTTTTCACCATCAAAGGTAAATCTAATTCATCAAGGCGATCGCCAGTCATTGCCAAACAAATCAAACCTCGCGCTTCCACTGCCATGAGGTTGATTGTATCTGGTGTTGCGAACTGGGCGGCACAAATCAAATCGCCTTCATTTTCTCGATTTTCATCATCTACCACCACCACACAGCGACCAGCTTTCAAGTCAGCCAATGCGGTATCAATCGAATCAAATTTAAATACTTGGGTTAAATCGGTAGTAACCGGGGTGGTTTCCCCACCTTGCGGAGAGTGCGTTTCGATATTATGCTGCGACACAGAGAATTTCTCGAAGAGCGAACGTTAATTTTTTTTAATAAATCTTATCTTATATTGTAGCTCTTTTGTGAAACACCGAAGCATAGTAACAATGATTCGATAACATAGCAGAAGTGTCTACAACGCTCATAATGTTACGAATACTTAATTACATAACATTTTAAGCGCAATTGGCTCCTTAAACTTAGCCGTTTCACGGTTAAACGCGGAGTTATTGCATAAAAAGAAAAATCATTGGATAGGAATTTTTAAACATGGGCAATTTTAGGCGCGTACCCGTGGGAATTATTGGCGCGTCAGGATATGGTGGAGTTCAGTTGGTGCGGTTGCTGCTGAATCATCCAGAATTAGAACTAGTTTATTTAGGCGGCGAAAGTAGTGCGGGAAAATCTTTTAGCGATATTTATCCTCACTTAGCCCACGTCGTAAACCTCAAAGTTGAAGCAGTAAAACCAGAAGTAATTGCACGCCGCTGCGAAGTCGTTTTTTTATCGCTACCCAACGGATTAGCTTGCGAAATTGCCCCAAAACTGCTCGAATACGGATGTAAAGTCCTCGATTTGTCAGCAGATTATCGATTTAGCAACTTGAAAACTTATAGTAATTGGTACGGCAAACAGCGTCAAGACATAGAAACTGCCAACACAGCCATTTACGGACTACCAGAACTTTATCGCGATCGCATTTCCGACACTCAATTAGTAGGCTGCCCCGGTTCATATCCCACAGCCAGTTTGCTAGCACTTTCACCCCTCCTCAAACAAGGATTAATCGTACCAGAAAGCGCCATTATCGACGGCAAAGGCGGCACCTCAACCAGCGGAAGACAACCCGAAACTCATCTATTGCTATCCGAAGCAGACAACACCGTCGGAGCATTCAACGTAGCTCGTCATCGTCACACCCCAGAAATAGAGCAGATTTGCAGCGATTTAGCAGGACATGAACTCACCGTCCAGTTTACGGCACACCTCATACCAATGGTGCGCGGAATTTTAGCAACAGTATACGCAACATTGCGCGACCCCGGATTAGTACGAGACGACTTGATTACTATATATAAAGCCTTTTATCGTCACTCTTCTTGGGTCAAAATTTGCGAACCAGGAATTTATCCCCAAACTAAGTGGACTCACGGGAGTAATTTATGCTATCTGGGTATAGAAGTTGACCCGCGAACGCGCCGCGTGATTGTGATGTCAGCAATTGATAATTTAATTAAAGGGCAGAGCGGACAAGCAATCCAGTGCTTGAACATCATGATGGGCTGGGATGAAATGCTTGGGTTGCCGAAGTTGGGGTTTTATCCGTAATAAAGTTAGAAGTTAGGAGTTAGGAGTTAATAATTAATTTACTTGTTTGCCCCGAAGATATTGCCCTCTCCCAAGCTTGGGAGAGGGGTTAGGGGAGGCGGGGTGAGGGAAAGTAATTTGTAGGTTGGGTTAGACACGAAAATCAATTTAATTTGTAATGCGAATTGATGTTTTCGTGTCGTAACCCAACATCATGGTTGTGGATAAACCAGCTGTACTTTATTTTTAATTCTTTTTAATACCTCAATTCCCGATTCCCAATTCCCCAAATTATAAATGTTGGGTTACGGCGAAAAAGATAAATTTATCGTTGAAAATCATAATTCATCGTGCCCCTAACCCAACCTACGACTTGTTTGCCCCGAAGATATTGCCCTCTCCCAAGCTTGGGAGAGGGGTTAGGAGGCGGGGTGAGGGAAAGTAATTTGTAGGTTGGGTTAGACACGAACAAAAATTGAAGAAGGAAACGCAAATCTATATTCTCGTGTCGTAACCCAACATCATGGTTGTGGATAAACCAGCTTTACTTTATTTTTAATTCTTTTTAATACCTCAATTCCCAATTCCCAATTCCCCAAATCATCAATGTTAGGTTACGGCGAAAAAGATAAATTTATCGTTGAAAATCATAATTCATCGTGCGCCTAACCCAATCTACAAAGAAACCCGGCTTTCCAAAAAACCAGGTTTCTAAAACTCCTAACTCCTAACTCCTAACTTTCTACTTAGGTCCCATTCCTACGGTACCTGCATAAACGGCAGCGTCTCCTAACTCATCTTCAATTCTCAACAACCGATTATATTTAGCAACACGTTCGCTACGACACAAGGAACCTGTTTTAATTTGTCCGGCTCTTGTAGCTACTGCTAAATCGGCAATTGTGGTGTCTTCGGTTTCGCCGGAGCGGTGGCTGATTACGGAGCGAAAACCGTTACGAGTTGCTAAATCGATGGTTTGCAAGGTTTCAGTCAAAGAACCAATTTGATTGAGTTTAATCAAAATGGAGTTAGCTGATTTTTGCTCGATACCTTTTTGCAAGCGTTCGGCGTTGGTAACAAATAAGTCATCGCCAACTAACTGGACTTTAGAACCCAATTTTTCGGTGAGTAACTGCCAACTTTCCCAGTCTTCTTCGTGCAAACCATCTTCAATTGAGATGATGGGATATTCATCTACAAGTTGTGCCATGTAATCAATGAATTCTGCCGGAGAATGAGGTTTACCGTCGTAAACGTATTGTCCATCTTTGTAAAATTCGCTGGCTGCCACATCTAAAGCTAAAGCAACTTGTTCTCCTGGCTTGTAACCAGCTTTTTCAATTGCAGCAACTAATAACTTTAAAGCTACTTCGTTAGATTCCAAGTTGGGAGCAAAACCACCTTCGTCACCAACTCCTGTTAATACTCCTTTCTCATCCAAAACTTGGCTCAAGGTAGCGAACACTTCGGCACCCCAGCGCAATGCTTCGCGGAAGGAAGGTGCGCCGATGGGAACAATCATGAATTCTTGGAAATCAACGTTATTTGCAGCGTGTGCGCCACCGTTAATTACGTTCATCAACGGTACGGGCAATAAATTCGCTAAAGGGCCACCTAAATAACGGTATAGGGGAAGTCCCAAAGTTTCAGCACTTGCCTTTGCAGCAGCTAAGGAGATACCTAAAATCGCATTAGCACCCAAATTAGACTTATTCTGAGAACCATCGAGGTCAATCATGGTTTTATCAAGCTGTTCTTGGTTGAGAGCATCCATATCTAACAGCTTGGGAGCCAAAGTTTCATTGACGTTTTGCACCGCTTTGAGAACACCTTTACCGCCATAACGGCTTTTGTCGCCATCGCGCAACTCGTGAGCTTCAAAAGTACCTGTAGAAGCGCCACTGGGAACCTGCGCCAATCCCACCACGCCGTTTACCAAATGTACTTCAGCTTCAATAGTAGGTCTACCGCGTGAATCAAGAATCTCGCGAGCAACAATCGCTTCGATAGAAGTATCCATCATCTGTTCAGTTCCTTTGTATGAATGAGTTATAACTACTTTGTGTGAAATTAGGAGTCGTAACTCCCACCGTTAGAATAGAGGTTTACGCCACTATAGAATAGATGTTTACGCGACTATATAAGCGGAGATTTGAGATTAGTTAAGAGTTAGAAGTGAGGAGTTAAGAGTTAAGAGTTGGAAGTTGGGAATTTTTAATGCAGCAAGATTTACGTGTTTTTTCTTGTCTTCCGATCTTGTTGAATTGAATTTCTAATGATTTTATCTTGATCGAGTCAGAAACAAAAGAATTATCCCAAAGTCAAGAATTATACTTAATACTGTAGGTGTGATGGAGTTGAGCGTGAAGCAGTCTTTCAAGCAAATAATTTGTTCTCCAAAGCTGTTAGCGGCTTTAGTTGGCTATGGAATTTTCAGCCAGCTTTGTCTTCCCTCAGAAGCAGCTTTTACAGGAAAAGGGGACAAGGAGACAAGGGGACAAGGGGACAAGGAGAATATTAATTTAATTGCTACCCCCTCTACCCTCTCTCCCCCCTCTCTACTCTCCCAATCAACCTCGGTAGACGAACTATCCGATGTAAAACCAACTGATTGGGCTTATCAAGCTTTGAAGTCTTTGATCGAAAAATATGACCTAAAGCTGGGTTTACCAGATGGGACTTTTAGGGGAAATCGCGCTGTTACTCGTTATGAGTTTGCTGCACTGTTAGCTGCTACTTTGGATAAGGTGGAAGATGCTATTGCTGGTTCTGTTGGTAACGCGAATATTCTGCAAGATAGAATAACTTTGCAACGTTTGCAAAAAGAATACAGTCAAGCTTTGCAGGATTTACGAACCCGCGTAAATGATATAGAATCTCGTTCTTCGGAGTTACAAGCGAATCAGTTTTCTACTACTACTAAGTTAAAAGGACAGCAAATTGTTGGTTTAACGGATGGTAGAAACGCTAATTTTACGGTGGTTTCTCGAACTAGATTGACTTTTGAAACTAGTTTTAGTCAAAAAGATTTGCTGATTACTCAGTTGGAATCTGGTAACAATGGTGGTGATGCTGTTGGTTTAGCTCAAAAGGAAGATGCTAATTTACTGGGAAGCGATGGTATTTTTGCCAATGCTGGGGGACTGGATTTTACTGACGTGGAAGATGATGTTAAACTCAGGCGTTTGCATTATACTTTACGCCCTTCGTCGGATTTTGCGGTAACTGTAGGAGCGAAAATGTCACCGCGAGATTTTATCGACGGTAATCGCTATGCTAATAATGAAGCTACTGATTTTAGTTCGGGAATTTTTCTAAATAATCCTTTGATTGTCCAAAATCGCATCGATCGCAATGGTGGTGCTGGGGCTGCTGTTGTTTGGAAACCTAAAAATAGTAAACTGGCTTTTCGTTCGCTTTATATTGCTGGGGATGCCGATTCTAACTTGGATGATAAAGGTTTTTTCGGCGACCCACATCAAGCCAGCGCTGAATTAGAATATACTTTTAGCGATAAACTAACTTTAAAACTGCAATATACAAATGCTGAAATTGACGACACCGATATTAATGCTTATGGCGTAAATGCCGAATATGCCCTCAACCGCAATACGGGAATTTTTGGTCGTTTGGGAATCGGTGATTATCAAGGATTTAATACTGCTGTAAATCAAAATTTAGATTTAAAACCCGTTAGCTGGACATTAGGTGTTGGTTTGCGTAACATTGGCATTCCCGGTACCATTGCCGGTGTCGCAATTGGACAACCTTTTGTTACCGATGGTGTGGGAAACGCTACTCAAACTAACTTCGAGACATTTTATAATTTACGATTAAGCGATAATCTCAGCTTTACTCCCGTAATTTCTTTAGTAATTAACCCCGACAACGACAGCGATCGAGGTACTATTTGGCAAACTACGTTAAGGTCAACGTTTTCGTTTTAAATTATGAATGCTTAGTGGTTAGTAGTTAGTGGTTAGTGGTTATAAACTATCAACTATCAACTTTCACCGTAAGGTGTTCGCGTAGGGTAGGCTGTGGATCATCAACTAACAACTATCAACTATCAATCTTTATAAAATCTAAAATCTAAAATTCTTAATATGCAGCCTACAGATCCAGATAAATTTACTGATAAAGCCTGGGAAGCAATTGTTAAATCTCAGGATATTGTCCGTGCTTACAATCAACAGCAGTTAGATGTAGAACATTTGATGCTGGCTCTTTTGGAACAAGATAATGGGCTGGCTCATAAGGTTCTAAGTCGCGCTGGGGTAGAGATTGAGCAGTTACAGCAGATGCTTGAAGATTTTACTCGCCGTCAGCCGAAGGTCGGTAGAAGCGACCAATTATACCTGGGCAAAGGTCTTGATCGGATGCTTGATGGTGCCCAAGATGCTAAGGATAGTATGAATGATGCTTACATTAGTGTGGAGCATCTTTTGGTGGCTTTTGCTGAAGAGGAACGTATTGGTAGAAAAATATTTAGAAGTTTAAATGCTACTAGTGAAGATTTAGAAACTGCGATTAAAAATGTGCGGGGTAAACAAAAGGTAACTGACCAAAATCCCGAATCTCGCTATGAAGCTTTAGAAAAATTTGGTAGAGATTTAACCGAGCAAGCAAAAGCTGGTAAACTTGACCCCGTAATTGGACGAGATGATGAAATTCGCCGCGTGATTCAGGTGTTATCTCGTCGAAGTAAAAATAATCCCGTATTAATTGGCGAACCTGGAGTTGGAAAAACGGCGATCGCCGAAGCTTTGGCTCAACGAATTATTAATGGTGATGTTCCGGAGTCGCTGAAGAACCGGCAAATCATTGGTTTGGATATGGGTAGTTTGATTGCTGGCGCTAAATATCGCGGTGAGTTTGAAGATAGATTAAAAGCTGTTCTCCGCGAAGTTACTGAGTCCGCCGGTCAAATAGTTTTGTTTATTGATGAGCTACATACGGTAGTAGGTGCCGGTTCGGGACAGCAAGGTTCGATGGATGCCGGTAATTTACTCAAGCCGATGTTAGCTCGCGGTGAATTGCGCTGTATTGGTGCTACAACTTTGGATGAATACCGGAAGTATATTGAAAAAGATCCGGCTTTGGAAAGACGTTTTCAACAGGTTTTAGTTACCCAACCCAGCGTAGAAAATACGATTTCTATTTTGCGGGGACTTAAGGAACGTTATGAAGTTCACCACAACGTGAAAATTTCCGATTCGGCTTTAGTTGCAGCCGCTACACTGTCAGCACGTTACATTTCCGACCGTTTTTTACCAGATAAAGCCATTGATTTAGTAGATGAAGCAGCAGCGCAGTTGAAAATGGAAATTACTTCCAAACCTGCGGAATTAGAAAATATTGAACGGCGGTTGATGCAGCTTGAAATGGAAAAGCTGTCTTTAGCGGGGGAAGAAAAAGCCACATTACAGACACAGCAGCGCTTAGGGCTAATCGAGCAGGAAATTGACGATTTGACGGGAAGACAAGAAGAATTTAACGCCCAGTGGCAGGGTGAAAAGCACGTATTAGAAGAAATCAGCGCCTTGAAGCAAGAAGAAGAGAAGCTGAGAGTGCAAATTGAGCAAGCCGAACGTGCTTACGACCTTAACACGGCAGCGCAACTGAAGTATGGGAAATTAGAAGGAGTACAGCGCGATCGCGAAGTTAAGGAAGCCAAACTTTTAGAAGTTCAAAGTAAAGGCGTAAGTTTGCTCAGAGAGCAGGTGACGGAAGACGATATTGCCGAAATTGTGGCGAAATGGACGGGAATTCCCATAAATAGCCTGTTAGAGTCGGAAAGACAAAAGTTATTGCAGTTAGAAGATCATCTTCATAAGCGAGTTATCGGACAAGATGAAGCAGTATCGGCAGTTTCTGCCGCGATTCGTCGCGCTCGTGCGGGAATGAAAGATCCACAACGCCCTATTGGTTCGTTTTTATTCATGGGACCTACGGGTGTTGGTAAAACAGAATTGGCGCGGGCTTTAGCAAAATTCATGTTCGATTCCGAAGACGCTATGGTGCGTTTGGATATGTCGGAATACATGGAAAAGCATTCTGTATCCCGTTTAGTAGGAGCGCCACCGGGTTACGTTGGTTTTGAAGAAGGCGGTCAACTTTCCGAAGCAGTGCGCCGTCGTCCTTATTCGGTGATATTGCTCGACGAAGTAGAAAAAGCTCATCCAGATGTATTTAATATATTGCTGCAAGTTTTAGATGACGGTAGAATTACTGATTCTCAAGGAAGGCTTGTAGACTTTCGTAACAGCGTCATTGTGATGACGAGTAATATCGGTAGCGAACATATTTTAGATATATCCGGCGATGATTCGCAGTACGAAAAAATGCGGAATAGAGTTATGCAAACATTGCGAAAACACTTCCGCCCCGAATTCGTCAACCGCATCGACGATTTAATTATTTTCCATGCTTTAGGTAGAAAGCAAATGGGAGATATTGCTCGCATTCAGCTAAAACGGGTAGAAACCCTATTATCAGATCAAAAAATCTCTGTAGAAATCACCTCAGCAGCCTGCGAGAAACTAGTAGAAATTGGTTACGATCCAATGTATGGCGCTCGTCCAATTAAGCGAGCAATTCAGCGAGAAATCGAAAACCCCCTTGCCACCAAGATTTTAGAAAACACCTTCATAGCCGGTGACACAATCGTAATTGACAGAGGTAAAACCGGGTTAACCTTTAGCAAAAAAGCCGTTGTCAAAGTATCGGCAGCTACAACTACCGTGCAATTGGTGGAATCGGCGGAAGGGTAACGTGGTTAAATCATAGGGTTCGTAGTTGCGCTTCAGCGCCTCTTGTCGGAAGCTAGTACAGCGCAACTATGAACATCTTTTTATTCGTAATTTTTTAGCCCCACTCTTCGCCTCGTGAGGGCTTCCAAGATTTAGGTTTTACAAATATCATCCAACCTGTGAGTTTTTACACCGAACTGGGAATAATAATCTCGGTAAGCTATAGAAACTACTTTTAAACATGAATACAGCTGTAAACTTAACCGTTGCTATCCCCACTTACAACGGAGAAAATCGTTTACTCAGGGTATTGGATAAATTAAAAGAACAGGTAAATACAGAACATATCAATTGGGAAGTTCTTGTAGTTGACAATAACAGCATAGACGGTACCGCAAAAATTGTTCAAGAGTATCAAGAAAATTGGCTGCAAAACGTACCTTTAAAATATTGTTTTGAACGGGAACAAGGTATATCTTTTGCCAGACAGCGGGCTATGAATGAAGCAAAAGGTGAATTAGTTGGTTTTATTGATGATGATAATTTACCGTTTGCAAATTGGGTGAATTCAGCTTGTAAATTTGCTCAAGAACATCCCAAAGCTGGTGCTTTTAGCAGTAAAATTCACGGTATTTTTGAAACCAATCCTCCGGAAGAACTTAAGGATATTACTTTTTATTTAGCTTTAGTCGATCGCGGTTCGGAACCTTTGATCTATGAGCCTCGCAAAAAAGGACTTCCCCCTGGTGCGGGATTAGTGGTACGTCGGGATGTTTGGAAGAAATACGTTCCAGCGAAATTGTTATTAATCGGTAGAACTAAAAAACGCTGGATGCCTACCGGACAAGATGCTGAAGCATTATTATATATTCATAGAGCCGGATGGGAAATTTGGTATAACCCCGAGATGGAAATTGAACATATAATTCCATCATCGCGATTAGATGAAAAATATCTCCGAGGCTTAATGCGAATTATTGGTTTAGGACGCTTCCATTTAAGAATGTTAATGCTTGATTGGTGGCAAAGACCTTTTGCTTTTTGTGCTTATTTAATAAACGATTTTCGTAAAATTGCATTGCATTTTCTTCGTTATAGAAAAGTTTTAGATCGGGATATTGCTGCTGCTTGTGAAATGGAACGGTTGTTAGCAACTTTAATTAGTCCTTTTTATTTATGGCGAATACGAATCTCTAATTTCACGAAATTATACTGAGGTTATTTATAGAAATGCAAGTTTAGCATATCAATTATTATCATCAATATAATTGATATGTTCAAAAATTTTATATCCGTAATTATACCGGCGTATAATGCAGATAAAACAATTCAAGAAACTATTGAATCAATCTTAAATCAAACTTTTACTAATTTTGAATTAATTATTATCAATGCAGATTCTACAGACAAAACACTTTCAATAATTTCTCAAATCAAAGATGAGAGAATTAAAGTTTTTTCTTATCCTAAAGCTAATGTAGCAGTCAATAGAAATCGCGGATTCAAGCACGCAACTGGTGATTATATTACTTTTTTAGATGCCGATGATTTATGGACAACTGATAAATTAGCAGCACAATATACAGCCTTACAATCAAATTACCAAGCTGGAATTACTTATAGCTGGACAAATTGTATAGATGAAAATGGGAAGTTTCTTCGTAAAACTTCTCACGTTAATTGGAACGGAGATGTTTATTCTAAATTCTTATTAGATGATTTTATCGGTAACGGTTCTAACGTGATGATTCGTAAAGATATTTTGATAGAAGTTGGTGGTTTTGATGAATTATTAACTAACGCTCAAGATACAGATATGTGGTTGAAATTATCAGCCATAACTAACTTTATTTGCGTACCTCAAGTACAAATATTATATCGAATTCAACAACAGTCCATGTCATCGAATGTAATAGGACTGGAAAAATCAAATTTAGAAGTTATTCAACGTGCTTTTAATCGTGAAAAAGCCAAGTCATTACAACATCTTAAACCTATCGCAATCGGAAACCTTTATAAATATCTTTGCTATAAAGTTCTCGCAGCACCACCAGGAAAACAGCAAAGTGTGGTTGCGGCTAGATTTTTATTTACTGCGATTAAAACAGATATAAGTCTTTTATTTAAACCAATAATTTTTAAAGCTATTTTGAAACTGATAGCAATGGTAATTTTACCTCCTAATTGGGCAAGTACGGTATTTGACAAGCTGCCTCGCTTATCAAATACCAGTACTTTCTTAGGATACGAAAAAACAACTTAATCTTAGCTCGTAGTAGCGCTTCAGCGCCTCATGAACGAGAAATTGAATGCACTCATTTAGCTGTGTCGCGACAATTAAAATAGTTTGCTAGGCTATGATAAAAAACTTGATCTTAGTTCGTAGTAGCGCTTTAGCGCCTCATTTTATCATCTTAGGAGGAAAAAAAATAATGCACTATTTGCTGTATCGCGACACTAAAAATACTGCTGAGATGAAGCGCTGAAGCGCAACTACGAACCTTAAGAAATAAAGGAATTCGATAAAATGTCTATTTCCGTAATAGTCCCCGTATTCAACGGAGAAAAAACTATTGAAGAAACAATCAATTCAATATTAAATCAAACCTTTCAAAATATAGAAATAATTATAATTAATGATGGTTCTACAGATGCAACTTTAGAAACTATCAAAAATATATCCGATTCCCGCATCAAAGTATTTTCGTATCCAAATGCTGGTTTATCCGCAAGTCGCAATCGAGGAATAGATCGTGCGAAGGGGGAATATATTTCTTTTATAGATGCCGATGATTTATGGACACCTGATAAACTTGAATTGCAATGGCAAGCTTTACAGTCAAATCAAGAGGCTGCTGTTGCTTATAGCTGGACTGATTATATTGATGAATCGAGTAAATTTATTAAATCGGGTAGAAGAATAAAAGCTAACGGTGATGTTTTTAGCAAACTTCTAATAACTAACTTTATAGAAAATGGTTCTAACCCTTTAATTTGCAAAAAAGCTTTAGAAATTGGTAGTTTTGATGAATCACTTCCCGCAGCAGAAGATAAAGATATGTGGTTGCGTCTTGCGGCTAATTACGAATTTGTTTGTGTAGAAAAACCACAAATTTTATATCGAATATCAACAACTTCAATGTCTACCAATCTGAAAAGACAAGAAGCTGCATCTTTAAAAGTAATTGAATGTGCTTTCAGTTATCCCAAAGCCGAGAAATTACAGCATTTGAAAAAACAAAGTCTTTCACATTTATATCAATATCTGACTTTTAAAGCGATTGAAGCACCACCCAAACAAACTCAAACTCTTACTGCGGTTTATTTTTGGTGGAATTGGATTAAAAATAATCCTGCGATCGCGAAAAATCAACGAGTGATAATAATTGCAGCAGTGAAAATTCTCTTTCCCCAACTGTTTCGGCGAGTCAGTCAGTTGAAAAAAGCAGCTGTAATAAGTAATTAACTAGTAACTCCGCAGATTCAGATCCCCCCAACCCCCCTTTTTAAGGGGGGCTTTTCGTATGGTAGGGAAATCCGCATCACCTTTATAGGGCAAACAATCCAGCAAATCAAGTGCAATTTATTCGTCCAGCATTTAAAATCCAGATTGATAATAACCCTGCTTACCTTGTCAGGTAAAGTGGGGTGTTAGGGTTTTATTACCCAAATAATCATTAGAATATTCGTATTTGCTGCGATTAAATTATGTTAGAACAAGGTACCATCAGTATCCATACTGAGAATATTTTCCCGATTATCAAAAAGTCTCTTTACTCAGATCATCAAATCTTTTTACGGGAACTTGTATCAAACGCCGTTGATGCTATCCAAAAGCTGCAAATGGTAGCTCGCTCTGGGGAATTCTCCGGCGAAACCGGCGAGCCGGAAATTGTACTTGCTGTAGATAAGGATAAGAAAACTCTTTCTATTACCGATAATGGCATCGGTATGACTGTAGAGGAAGTTAAGAAGTATATCAACCAGGTTGCTTTCTCTAGCGCTGAAGAATTCGTTCAGAAATACCAAGGTGAATCCGATCGTCCAATTATCGGTCATTTTGGACTCGGTTTCTACTCTTCCTTCATGGTGGCGAAGCACGTTGAAATCGATACTTTATCTTACAAAGAAGGCGCGGAGCCAGTTCACTGGAGTTGCGATGGTTCCCCAAAATTCACTTTAGAAGAATCATCTCGCACAACTCGCGGTACTACTATTACTCTTCACCTCATGGAAGAGGAAGAAGAATTTGTCGAAGAAGCACGAGTCAAGAATCTTGTCAAGACTTACTGCGACTTTATGCCGGTACCCATCAAACTTGACGATGAGGTATTAAATCGACAAAAAGCACCGTGGCGTGAATCTGCCAGTAATTTGACAAAAGAAGATTACATGGAGTTTTACCGCTACCTGTATCCTTTCGAGGAAGAACCTTTGTTATGGGTACATTTGAATACCGATTATCCCTTCATCATCAACGGTATTCTTTACTTTCCTAAGTTAAAACCCGATGTTGACGTTAGCAAAGGACAAACCAAACTATTTTGCAACCAAGTATTTGTTAGCGACAACTGCGAAGAAATCATTCCTCAATTTTTATTACCAATGCGGGGTGTAATCGATAGTACCGACATTCCCCTGAACGTATCCCGTAGTGCATTACAAGGCGATCGCACAGTCAAAAGAATCGGCGATTACGTTGCTAAGAAAGTCGGCGACAGGCTCAAACAACTGTACCGCGACGACCGCGAGCAGTATATTTATGCCTGGAAGGATTTAGCAACCTTCGTTAAATTCGGGGTTATGAACGATGAAAAGTTCCAAAAGCAAGTTGAAGATATCGTAGTTTTCCGTACAAGCAAAGATTCGGAAAATACTGGAGCGGCAACAGAAGTAGCAGAAACTCCAGCAGTAGAAGTACAGTCCCAGGAAGGGGACGCTTGGCAAGATGTTACTCCTGATAGTGAGGGAGAAAATGCCGAAACTGCGAAAAAAGCTAACTTGCCCTACGTAACCATCAAAGAGTATTTAGAGCGCAACAAAGAAAGTCACGAAAACCGCGTCTTTTACTGTACCGATGCAGCATCACAAGCAGCTTACGTAGAATTACATAAGAATCAAGGCTTAGAAGTCTTATATTTAGACTCCTTCATCGACACCCACTTTATCAACTTCCTCGAACGCGAATACAACGAAGTCAAATTCACTCGCGTAGACTCCGACTTAGATAACACCCTGCTAGATAAAGATAAATCCAGCGAAATAGTAGATCCAACAACCAATAAAACCAGAGCAGACACAATCAAAGAAATCTTTGAAAAAGCCCTCAACAAACCCAAACTCAACATTCGTACAGAAGCTTTAAAATCCGACAACCCCCAAGGAACACCACCAGCAATGGTGCTTTTACCAGAAATACTGCGTCGCTTGCGAGAAATGAACGCCATGATGCAGCAGCAAAACGTAGAATTTCCTGAAGAACACGTATTATTAGTTAATACAGCCCATCCACTGATCCAAAACCTGGAAAATCTCAACCAAGGTAGTATCATTCAAGATGGCGGACAATCCCCCAACGGCGAATTAGTAAACTCAATTTGTCAACACGTTTACGACTTAGCCCTAATGTCCCAAAAAGGCTTCGACGCAGACGGAATGAAATCCTTCGTAGAGCGTTCTAACGAAGTACTTACTAAGCTGACACAACAAGCAGCGAAATAGGGAATTGGTAATTGGGAATTGGTAATTGGTAATTGGGCACGGGGAATATAGCAGTTTTCAGTTGGATAGAACACCGTCTTAACCTCACCCCGCCTACGGCACCCCTCTCCTTATTAAGGAGAGGGGAAGGGGGTGAGGTTCCCGAAGTGTATTGCACTTAAACGAAAAGCCCTATAGTTATGAGTTAGGAGTTGGGAAGTTGAAATTTCCCCTTGTCCCCTTGTCTCCCCATCTCCCCATCTCCCTACTCCCTACTCCCTACTCCCTTCCCACACGACTTATTCAGAAATCAAGCTGAATTCTTATAAAATAGAAAATTACGTTAAAAAATAGGAGATTCTTCAATATGGCGCGTAGATGTCAACTGACTGGAAAAAAAGCGAATAACGGTTATGCGGTTTCTCACTCTCACCGTCGTACAAAGAAACTTCAGCAAGCTAACCTGCAAAGCAAGCGGGTTTGGTGGGCTGAAGGTAATCGCTGGGTGAGACTGAAGATTTCTACTAAAGCAATCAAAACTTTGGAAAAGAAAGGTTTGGATGCAATGGCTAAAGAAGCTGGAATCAATCTCAATCGTATGTAAATTTGAATTACTTACAAAAAGCCCCCCTTTTAGAAAGGGGGGGTGGGGGGATCGAGGGGGTTTGGAACACTACTTTTCTCCTTTCAATTGCATAAGTTTTCACAAATTGGGATTACAGATAATTCAAATATTGCCTTTCCAATCCATCAAGATATTAAGCCCACCAATTTTATATATGTGGGCTTTGTTTTTTATATTTATTTTTGTAGATTCTTGTAGGGTGTGTGACTAAGCTGTTGACTTTGATAAAGTTTATCCCTTTTTCTTTCATACCCCCATCCCTCACCCCGCCCTTACGGGCACCCCTCTCCCAAGCTTGGGAGAGGGGAAGGGGGAGAGGGCATTGTCTTAAGCACCAACAAATTTTTTGCCTGATTTTTTACGCCTAAAAAAGTACAGAATCAACACCCTAGTGTGTGACGCTTTTATAAATTTTCGATGTGGTTATAAGGCTTGTAGCGTCACGCACCATCTGACTTGCACCAATTTCAATTAGCCCTCACAATCGCCTTGGAATAAATTAAGCGGCTAATATTAATATACAAAGTACGTTAAAACTCACATCTAGCACCATTCTCAACACCGCCTTGGAATAAATTCCCAGGCTTATATATAAAGTCTGATAAATCAGACTGGGTAAAGCTTTTGAGGTGATTTTAGTGCGTTTTAACGTACTTTGTATATCAGCCTTGAAATTGATTCCAAGGCGGGTGTTTGCGCTTAACGACAATGGCACAAGTTATCAATTTCATAAGTTCTTTTCTCCCCCCTCTTCCCCGTCTCCACAATATTTTTTCTCTGGCTGATAACTTTACCGTTCCAAGTGGGTACTATAACTTTAGTCGGCTAATCGCAACTTCATAAAGTTGTGTTGAGCTAACACTAAATACTGTAAAAAATCCGCAAAAATCCTATGAAGCTATGGCTTTATTTTTATACGTCGGCTATAAATTAAATAATTCAGATAATACTTTTTTTGACCGGATAAACATAAAAAATTTACAAAATCTAAATAGCACTTTTGTTTGATTTATGAAACTTTATGATCTTGTCGGCTGTCAACCAAAAATTATTTAGGTTGGCAATGTTTCTATATCATCTTTTTTCAATAAGTCCTTACAGTAACTATTTTGTTAATGCAATGGAGAGTAATTAAAATCCTCATATTTGCCTAATAGAATGATAGGCATATTTAACAAGTTTAAAACTAATTTCATTTAAAAACTCGCATTAAAAATCTTGATAGGAAAGTAGCTATGTCGAAAAATCGTAAGTTAGTCAGGGCAATTCAAAACTTTTACCAACGGTTTCAACCTAAGTCTCCATCTACTGTTAAGGAACAAAGTTTATGGCTTTTACGAAGTTTCATAGTTACTAAAAAGCGACCGGAGTGGGTTAATGCTGGTTTTGTTTTACCAACGGTGGCGATGGTTTCGCTGGTAGTTGTGTTGCTGACGATCGCAATTTTGTTTAGGTCGTTTGAGCGTTCTAAGAATGCGAGTAATGTCAGGGTGAATCAGGCAGTTTTGAATGCTGCGACTCCGGCTATTGATAGGGCTAGGGCGAAGATTGATAGATTATTTAATGACCCTAGATTACCTCGTTCGACTCCTAATGATTTTTCGCTTAAGCAAATTATTTCAGATAAAGTTAGTGAATTTACCTTTGGTGATGAGACGCAGTTAACGCTTTTTGATGATGTTAATGGAGATGGTACCCCTCAAATAAATACATCAAACTATGCTGATGATGAAAATCTAAAAACTGCTTGGAAATATCCAGTTGATACTGATAATAACGGTAAATTTGATAGCTACACATTATATAGTATTCAGTTCAGAAACCCTCCTCAAACGAATGGAAACCCAACCAGAGCAAGAAGCCCTTTAGAAGCTAGAACGCCTCCTATGAACGAAACTAGAGGCGGTGGGGCTTGCGATCGCGGTAATAATACTAGCGCCCAATTAGTTGGTACTCAAGGTTGGTATCAAAATGGTGATGTTCTTAAAAGAAGTCTTTTTGTCTATACAACTACCATACCAATTACTGATACAGCAGGTCTCAATACAACCGATACAAGTCAAAAGCTATATGAAACCTTCAAAGGCAATAAAGGCTTTGCAGCTTTAGAGTATCAGCAAGACAGAGAACGTCGTTCATTAACTAATAATGCCGTAGTATATGATGATGATTTAGAAATTTCTCCTGGTGGTGGAATTAATTTAAACGGGCGGATTATGACTAATTCTAATTTGCTTACTGCAAGAAGATCGGATACAGGTCCTATACGATTTTTCTTAGTTAGCAGTCCGGATTCTTGTTACTTTAATGAAAGAAACAGCAAAATTGTAGTTGGAGGCAATGTTGCAAATGCTCGTGCTTCCGAAACTAGCGACAAAGATCCTGTAAAAGTAGATTTATTTAGCCAAATGACTGCTAGTCCTACCGCTAGTCCAGCACAAGAAGAGATTAAAGGTAGTAGTAAATCTATTAATGAAAATGGAGGGAACCTAGTTGCTTATAACAGTAGAGCTTATGAAAAGCGAATTCAACTTCTAGTTGATGCGGCAGCAGCACTTCCTAAGAGTTCTCTTCCTACAGAATTGGAAAAGGAGCTTGATGAGCGAATAGCTCAGGCTAAAGATGCTACGGTTGAGAAAAAAGCATTATTAAGAAGTTACTTTAGAAAGCGTACTCGGCGCGTTCCTTATGCCGAAGTGAGTTTTGCAAATTCTGATGATGATACGGAAGTTTTTGGTAGTTACAACGCATCCAATGTATTAGGAGGCACTAGTGGCGACTCGATGCGACCGCCAGAAGAGTGGGTTTTCCCATTCGATCCTGATGATGGTAAAGAAGAAGGTGGATATGCCGAACTACCTTTAAAATCAGGAACAAGCGGCAAAATTAATCTGCCAGCTAAAAAAACTGATTTTCCAGAGCCGCAAGGTGCAGAAACATTACTTGGAGATAGAGTTTTAGTCGGTAACAACCTACCGCAAATGTGGTGGGATGGGAACAAGTTTGTCAGTCAAGAACAAGCTGGTCAGGAAATTCAAGGAAAGGTATGGGATGATGGCGGTACGCGCAAACGCTTTCCTCAAATATCTCAGTTAGACGACCTTGGAGCAACAGGTCGCGATCAATTCTGGGAAGAAAGCGCAGCAATATATCCAGCAGATGCTTTAGATGTAGTTGGTGGGTTGCGTGTAGTCACGGGTGCAGGTATTTATTTACCTAATGATTACGCTAGCGATAGCAGTTTTACCAATACTCAAAAGATTGTTTGGCCAGATAGTATGCCAATGGGTGTTACCGAGTCAATATTAAGTACAGGACTTGACCCCACTATCAAAGGTCTACCTCATGACCAAACACCTTACCTACAAATGCGAGCTACGGCGGTTTATCATTTCCAAAGCAGTCATTACAATCCAAAAACTGCAAGCACCAATCCGCAAACACCCATCGCCTGCGTGAGTTCGTACTACAATCCTACTAATGAGACTACTGCACAAAATGCCGCAACTTATAAAAGTAAAACAATTCCTTGGAATACAGATGACGATGGTCTTTCTAATAACGGTATAGTTTATGATGCTCCGACTCTGGGTAAATCTAGTTATACAAATACCTTAGCTTATCTAGCTTCTTTAAAATACCCTAGCGGACGTTTAGTACATAAACAATTAAAGAAAGCCTTAGACAAAGGTGATGGCAACCTTACCCTAGCTGAAAAGTCTGCACTTGATTCGGCAATTTGTGGATTGCAAATTAGGGATGGCTCTCTTAACGTTCAAACAACCCCTGTTATTCCTCATGGTGCAATTAGAGAAACTGCTTTCTTAGATGCAAGACAAGTCAAGGCGCTTGACAGGCTTGGAACTACTTCTGAGACAACTTATAACTTAGATGTAGAACTGCGTCAGCCTTTAGAAATTCGTGCCACTGTTTTAGATTTGGGGCAGTTGAAAAACACAGAAATTGGCACTACAGATTATAGTACTACTGAGTTCCTTTTACCTAATAGTGGAATTATCTACGCAACTCGCGATGATGCATTACCAGACTTGAGCGATGATGATGATCCAAACGATAATGACGATAAAATTGCAACAAGCGCCACAGACTTTAAGTTAGACCCAACTCGCCGTCCTAATGGAATTATGCTAATTAACGGCGAAGAATTAAATCGTACCAGTGACAATCGAAACCAACCAGAAGAAAAAGGTTTAATTTTAGTAAGTAATTTACCCGTATATATTAAAGGTGACTTCAATAAGCACGAGCATGAAGAATTCACTGATACATTAGCTAGTGATTGGAGTGACTTTTACCAACGCACTAGTAATACTTTAAATTCAAACTTTGCCTGTCGTGAGAATCAATTTACTGGTTGCGTTGCTGGTGAAAAATGGCGACCTGCGACAGTTCTTGCTGACGCAATTACTGTGTTGTCAGGAGGCTTCCAAGAAGGTTTCCGCAATGAAGGTGACTATGGTTTGAGAGACAATTGGGGTTACGCACCTCTAGGCTATGATGTGGACGGCGTTAACGGGATTGACAATACGCAACAAGTAACCCTAAATGAAAACCTTCTTAAACTCGATTTGAATGGTGATGGCGATACTACTGACACTACCATAAGTACATTAAGCGAAGTTATTCTTGGTGTCGATCTTAATAATGATGGTGATAAAACTGATATTTCTGTAGACATTACTGAAAGAAATATACCAAGCGTAGTAGCTCGCAGGCTAAATGGCTTCTGGGATAATGACTTTGTTACTAGTTTCCCTTGGCGAGATAATCCTACAAACGCTTCACCTCCGGTCTTCGGTTTCCCCTCAACATTAGATGCCACACCTGTACCGATCCAAAGTTCTTACTTCAATAACTTTGTTACCCCGATTCAGCGACGGGCTTCATTTCCAGAGTATGTAATGGAAATTTGTCGTAAGCCTACAGTTTCTGCTTGTAAACCAGAAGATTGGAGTGTTGGTTCTGCAACTGGCGGCGTTGTTAATTGGAATTTTAAAGCTGTAAATGCTGGGACAAATCGCATACAAGAAGGCAATGCCATTACTACGCTTGGAGCGGGCACTACTGCCAGACCTGCTTTAAATGCAGCTGATAGAGGCTTCCCCCGTCGAGTTGCATTTCTCCGCGATACTACGGGCAACTTAATTTTGGATGAGAATAATAGCGATGGTCTTGGAAAGGTTCCAATTGTTCTGGGAATTAGTGGAACTGATAGCCCCGCTAATTCAACTGCCGATGATGCTGGGCAGGTGAAATACTATCGAATGCACAGTCAAAATACAGGTAAATTGGAGATTGGTACTCCTTCGAGTGGCACTAGTCTGGTTAAATTGAACAAATTCCAGGATAGTAACAGACCCAGGCTTCATCCTAGAGCTTTATGGTTTAAGACAAGAAATTATACAAGTAGTACTGAAAGCGTTCAAAATTACGGCTACAAATATCCTTTATGGGTTGAAAATCTTGACAGCCTTACCGAGACCAGTTCTAACCAACCTTTATTAACACCAGTGTTGCAAATTCAGTACCCCTTCAGAGAAGCTCCAGATGGCAGACATTCAGCCTTCTTATCTGATAATGATGACGACATACAAGGTCGAGATAATAATTGGGTACAAAATGCAACAAACCCTTCTGGAACTAACGAAACACAAACCAATCTAGTGTTTGCTCAAGGAGATACTCCAGCGCGTCCGAGCGAATCAAATGGAGGTTTAGAAAACTTTGTCCGCTACCTAGAGAAATGGACAGGTCAAACACACAAAGCTAGTGGTTCCTTCATTCAATACAAACGAAGTTCTTACGCAACGGCACCTTGGTACCCAATCATTGCTACTTATGGAGGAAGTAAAACACTTGGTTTTTCTACGGGTGGAACTATTTTAGGATACCCCCAAATATATCGGACTACTGTGAACAAACATGGTGAAGAAACCTTCGGTAGAACACCCTTCTACGTTCAGCCAGCCAATCGTGCCTGGGGTTTTGATGTCGCTTTGCTAACTCAGCTACCTGACTTGTTCTCTCAGCGCTTCACTGCACCGCCAAGTGGCGAACCAAGCGAATTTTACAGAGAAGTTAGTCGGGATGATAGTTGGGTATCAACATTATTATGTGCTGCCGAATCCCAAGCAAAGCCTGCTGAATATGGTACGGCACCTTCAACCAAGTATGGTTCTGATAAAGAATACGCTATTCCGCAAAATCAACGTCCTTCTCAATGCCAATAATCTTCTCAATTCGAGTTTAGTTAACTAGTCAGAATAATTTCATTGTGCAAATGATTCATTTAAAAAGACAGCACGTATTCGCATCAAGTAACTCAGGTTTTACTATCATTGAGTCGCTCGTAGCGATAATTGTAGTCGGGATTTTAATGACGGCGATCGCGCCCACCATTGTCTTATCTGTCGCGACTCGCGTACAAGCAAGACGAATAGAATTAGCAGCAGATGCCAGCCAAAGTTATATAGATGGTGTAAGAACGGGCACTGTTACGCCTCCGACATTACCTGATAACCAAACTGAAGAACAATTAGAAAGTTACGACTTTAGTCAATACGATGCTCCTGAGCAAGGTACTTTGACCTGTACGGCTAACAGTTACTGTACTTCACCCGATGAAAACTTATACTGCATAGACGGCGATACAGATGGTAGCTGTACTATAAATAGCTCCAAAGACATGATTGTTCAGTCATTTCGGTATAGCAAGAGTTCTATCGATCCCGAAGATGGCTACAGTCTCGGAGTGCGTGTTTACAGAGCAGATGCTTTTGACAGCAATAGGGTTACGGAGTTAAAAGCCTTAAAGGATGAGGATACCGAAAAACAATCAACATTTACCGGGGGAACCGGCTTAAGATCCGTTCAAACTCCTCTAATGGAAATTACAACAGATATTTCCAATGGTACGAATTTTGGTGATTTCTGCGAACGTCTTAAAGTTGATACCGATGATGCCGACGATGCCGACGATGCCGACGATACTGCTGATAAGTCAAATTGCTAAATGTAAATATCTATAAATAAAAAATATTGCTCATGATTCCACTTAAATTACTAATACCTCATAAAAAAATAAAATTTTCAAAATCTCCTAAAAAATCGGCTGGTTTCACGCTGATAGAATTACTTGTGGCGATGATTCTAGCTTCATTAATTCTCACGCCTTTATTAACATTCATGATTAACATCATGCAAGCCGATCAAAGAGAACAAGCCAAGTCAAACACCGAACAAGAACTGAAATCAGCAATTGATTTTATTGCGCGAGATTTAGAGCAAGCAGTTTACATATACGATGCTGCGGGAATAAATGGAATTAAAAGTGAATTACCCCCTCATGACCTAAACACACATTTTCCCGTTCTCGTTTTCTGGAAACGACAATATATAAAAGATGGCATTGGTATTACTACTAGTACTAACTGTACAACCCAACCAGGAGAATGTGACGATACTTTTAGTTATTCTTTAGTTGCCTATTATTTGATTAAGGATAATAGCAACTCTACATGGTCTAAGGCTGCTAGAATTGGTAGATTTCAAATTAGTGATGGCTATGGGGTTGATGATACCGCAAAAGATGCAACTAGAGATGATGGTTTTCAATTGTTCGATATTACAGGTCCAGGTGACTTAATAAGCAAGATGAATCGATGGACAAGTGGTACATATACTTCGAGCAGCCCAAAAATATTAACTCTAGTTGATTACATTGAACAAACACAGACAACTACTAACAATTTCGCTCTTTCAAGTTGTCCTACAACTCCTACAAATAGTTTTTACGTATGCGTGGATTCCGCAAATACAGTAGCAGAAGTTTACTTACGCGGTAACGCACTTGCTCGCATTGAAAATACTCCTCCCACCTACACAGAAGAAACAAAAAATTACTTTCCCCAAACACGAGTAAGGGTTGAAGGACGCGGTTTTGTATTTACAAAATAAGTTTTAAAAAAGAAATTTTGTCTAACTTAAATTAATCAAATAAAGGGTGCCGTATTTAACTTAGTGGTATTTAAAATGTTATATAAATTACCTATTAAGGTATCATCAACGAAATCAAAGCAATCTTCCGGTTTTACTTTAATCGAAGTTTTGGTAACGATAGCTATCGTCGGTATTCTTTCAGCCATAGCTGCACCAAGTTGGCTTGGGTTTGTCGCCAGACAACGATTAAACAAAGCTAACGATACTGTTTTTGCAGCCCTACAACAAGCACAGCGAGAAGCCAAAAAAAATAAACGTAGCTATAGCGTTAGTATTCAGTTAAATAATAGTACTGAAAAAATACCACAAATATCAGTTCATCCCGGTTTAACACCTCCAGACACAGCTTCAAGCAGTTGGCGCAATATAGGTGCCGATTTAGAAATCAAGCCAGGAACAATTCTATTGTTCACTAATCTTAATGGCAACAATAGCGCTGATAGCACTATTAACTACACGAATACTTCAGCACTAAATACTCCAAAAACAATCACGTTTGATTACAGAGGTGCTTTAGATTTACCAGTAAAAACAGGTACTGCTGGCTTAACTGCCGTGCAAGATGAAAAGTTAGGTGATAAAGGTTTAATTATAGCTTTAGCTACACCTAATCCAAGTAATAACAATCAAGCTAGCGATGTAAAACGCTGTGTCATAGTAAAAACTCTTATCGGAGGAATCCGAACAGGAATAAACGATCAGTGCAATTAATAAAAATAGATAAATCCACGCAACAAATAAAAGATCAAAAATCGATAAAAATACTGAAGCAACAACTGCACCCAAAAGACGAAAATTAAAATATCAGGTGCAGTTTTACATTTTCATCTGAATTGCAAATCAATACAATTCCCTTTTATCTACCTTAAAAAACATACATTTAACATCAATATATAAACCAGCGCTATGACAGAGTGCATAAATTTTACCGTAGCTATCCCCACATACAACGGTGCTACTCGATTATCCGAAGTTTTACAAAGACTGCAAAATCAACTGCATACCGAAAATATCTCTTGGGAAATAATAGTTGTCGATAACAACAGCACCGACAACACGGCAGAAGTTGTAAAACAATATCAACAAAACTGGCAACATCCTTTTCCTTTAAAATACAGCTTTGAACCCAAACAAGGTGCAGCATACGCCCGCGAAAGAGCAGTTGCAGAAGCCAAAGGTGAAATTATCGGTTTCCTCGATGACGATAATTATCCCGTTTCAAACTGGGTTGCTTCTGCTTATCAATTCGCTCAGAAATATCCCCAAGCCGGAGCGATCGCCAGTCAAATTCATCCCAACTGGGAAATAGAACCGCCAGAAAATTTTCAGCGTATTGCGCCATTTTTAGCAATTACCGAAAGAGGTAATATACCTTTACTTTACCAACCAAAAAGCAAACTATTACCCCCTTCAGCAGGAATAGTGATTCGCAAACAAGCTTGGTTAGAAACCATACCCGAAAAATTAGTTTTAACTGGCAGAGCCAACGGTAATATGCTCACCGGCGAAGACACTGAAATGCTGTCTTATATCAAACAATCCAATTGGCAAATTTGGTACAATCCAGAAATGGAAATTTACCATCAAATTCCCCGTTGGCGGTTGCAAAAAGAATATTTATTTCCCTTTTTCAAAGGAATTGGATTAAGTCGCTACGTTACCAGAATGGTTGACATCAAACCATATTTAAAGCCAGCAGCAATATTCGCTTACATGGCGAACGACTTACGAAAAATTTTATTTCATATATTTAAACACGGTAAAAAAGTCAAAACAGATTTAGTAGCAGCTTGCGAAATGCAGTTGTTTATTAATAGTTTAATTAGTCCTTTTTATCTGTGGAAAAACGGATATTTTAAGAAGACATTTGAAGGGTAATCCTCTCGTATTTTCGTTGCTCTGCTCTCGTTACTAGGTGGAACCTAGTAATGCAGTTCTTGGAGGCTCTGCCTCTGCTGTTGACTTTGATTGAATTTCTCGGTTTTTCATTCATACAACTTTTATGTCGGCAACAACCATAATCTTCCTCCCTCACCCCGCCTCCGGCACCCCTCTCCCAAGCTTGGGAGCTACGGTGTACACACAAGTACTCCCCACATAGGTTTGGGGGATTTCAACCCCGTAAAATCGTCATTGCGAGCGAAGCGAAGTAATCGCAGAGTGTTGGGATTGCTTCGTCGTTCCTCCTCGCAATGACAGGGCTTTGAGCGATTTTGCTAATTGTCCAAAACAACATTCCAGGTAGGATTTTAAGACTTCTGTGTACACGGTAGAGCTTGGGAGAGGGGAGGGGGAGAGGGCAATATATAAGGGACAAACACGTTTTTTGCATGATTTTAATCCCCTAAAAAAGCACAGAGTCATCAGCTTAGGCTCTGCCTCCGCAATATGGGAGGCAGAGCCTCATGAAATGGGTTCCCAGCCAGAGACTGGGAACCAGGAATGGGTGAGAACAACGCTATTTGAAACCTGCGGAGGCAGGTTTTGCCTGTGTAGCCGCGATTTCAATCGCCAGGTATTTTTAAGTTATCAGGTTCTACGTATCTACCAGCGTGGTGCATTTATCCAATCATTCAATGTTTAAAAAACACTGGAATAATAATCCTAGCAGTGGCTTTACTCTGCTCGAAGTGTTGGTAGTTATTGCACTGATCGGTATATTAACTGCTTCTGCCGCACCTTCTTGGCTGGCTTTTATCAATACTCGTCGCCTCAATACTGCTTCCAATCAAGTTCATCTAGGTTTACTTCGCGCCAAACGCCAAGCCCAAAGAACTAAAACCACTTGGCAATTTAGTCTTCGCGAGCAAGAAGATACTGTGCAGTGGGCAGTTCATCCTGAGACGGTAAACCCAAATAATGCTAACTGGAATAGTTTGGACTCTAACGTAGTTTTAGATGAAGAAACTACCTTGCTTTTACGAAGAGCGACTAACGTCAGGCATATTCAGTTTGATTACAGAGGCGTTATCACAAAACCACCCCTCGGAAGAATAACTTTATCGAGTCAAAATGGTGGTAAAGCTAAACGCTGCGTTTATATTTCGACAATTTTAGGAGCAATACGAACCGCAAAGGAACGCGATAAACCTAAAGATGGTGATTATTGTTATTAAAATGTAGTGCTTCTTAAGTTAGTGACAATACATTTTTGACCTCTCTCCAACCTCTCTCTTACAAGGAGAGGGGCTTCAATTCTTGTTCCCCTTTCCTTGCAGGAAAGGGGTTAGGGGATAGGTCTGGGGAAAAGGCTATAATTCATTAATCTTGTGGGGTGGGCATCCTTGCCTACCTATTTATATATCCAGGCTTTTTTAGTTGTATCCGGTTTTTTATGAATACTTAGATTATTTCACTAAATTCTGGATGCTAATCGAAATACCGGGAGACGTTGCAGTGCAAGTCTCTACATTAGGTGTTTTAGGGTGTCTCACTAGTACAGCGCGGCGGAAATAAAGCACCCATTTACAATGCTTGAAACCCTTATCCTATAATATTTTTGACTTTTGACGAACGCCCAGCGGTACTAGGCTGTTGACTTTGATAAAGTTTTTGCATTTTTTGTTCATACAGCTTTTATGCTGGTAACGATCGCAACACTAATCCCTCTCCCCCTCCCCTCTCCCAAGCTTGGGAGAGGGGTGCCCGTCAGGGCGGGGTGAGGGCTTTATCTTGAACACCAACACCTTTTTTGCATGAATTTTTAACCTCTAAAAAGGTACAGAGTCAACAGCCTAGTGCGTCACATTGTTAATAACGGTGCGTTACGCTGTCGCTAACACACCCTACAAAATTTATGGTTAGCTCACCCAAAATTGCCAAAAAACACTTAATTATTTTCACGCGCTATCCCCAACCGGGTAAAACTAAAACCCGACTGATACCTGCTTTGGGAGTCGAAGGTGCTGCGAATCTTCAGCGCCAAATGACCGAATCTACTATATCTAAAGTCAAAAAATTTAAATTGCAGGCTGCAATATCTTTTGAAATTAGGTTTGCAGGTGGCAATTTAACACAAATGCAAGATTGGTTGGGAACAGAATTGAATTACCAACTTCAAGGAGAAGGGGATTTAGGAAAGCGGATGGAAAACTCTTTTTTAAGTGCCTTTAATCAAGGTGCCCAAGAAGTAATCATCATCGGCATTGATTGCCCTGGTGTGAATGCACAAGTGTTAGCAGAAGCCTTTGAAAAAATCCCAAATTGCGACTTATTACTCGGCCCTGCTGTTGATGGCGGCTACTATCTAATTGGTTTAAAGCGTGCGATCGCACAATTATTTATTAACATAGACTGGGGAACCGCCAAGGTATTACAACAAACTGTGGATATTGCGGAGCAACTTAGTTTATCGGTTGCTTCAACGGCAACATTGGCAGATGTAGACCGACCGGAGGATTTACCAATTTGGCAGAACAGTCAGCAGTGAGCAGTTATCAGTGAACAATTATCAGTTATCGGGTGCGAACATAAGCCTGTTCCCGGTTTTCTGTTCCCCGTTGCCCATTCCCTACTCCCTGCTCACTGTACGAAAATTTGCCGAAGACAGGTCAAATAACCTTTGCTACTGTGGTGTAATCTCGAACATAGGTGTTAAAATTTCCACCTGTATTGAGCCTACTTTATTTATCAACAGTAGCTAGAGTATTGGTAACAATATTCAAGTAACTTAATGTAGGACGATCGCTGTAATTGAATACGAGACTAAAAAAAAATGGTTAATCGTTTGGCTACTGTAAATACTTCCCGCACTTTGAAAGTGGTAGGGATAATCTTAATTGTGTCCTTTTTAGTTGACATTTTAATACTTTCATTACCCCCCAAACCAACTGATAGTGGATGGCTAATTGGGTTAATAACTGGCTCGGTTGACCGAGGAATTGTGCCGTTGGTGGGTTTGGGGATGCTATTCGCGGGACATTGGGTTGATAGTTTTGATGATTCTAGTCCGTCGGGTATTGACTTAAGGTTCCCTGCACTAATTTTGTCAGCTATCTTAGGATTGGTTTTCTTGGTATTTTTCCCACTGCATCTCAACAGCGTTAAACAAATTAGCGATCGCAATATTGCACAGGTAAATGCAAGAGCCGAGCAAGCAGAAAATCAAGTTCAAGCTCAGCTACAGCAGGTGCAAGCCAGATTAAATACCCCAGAAGCAAAAGCTCAGATCGAAAAACAAAAAGCTCAAATCAAAGCTCAGTTTAGCGAGTTGCTTAAAGACGATACGAAATATAAGGAAGCCTTAGCAAGTAATACTGTTCCACAACCGCAAAAAGAATTACTTAAGCAGTTTAAGGCCGATCCAAAAGCCCTTGATGCATTTATTGACGAGCAAAGCAACCCCGAAGGACTAGCAAATCAACGCTTAAGTCAAATTCGCGGAGGCAAAGAAGCGGAGATAGAGGCAGCCAAACAATCAGCTTGGAAGTCTGGATTGCGAGTTAGTATCAGCAGTTTACTGCTTTCCATCGGCTACATAATTATCGGTTGGACTGGATTAAAAAGTAAAGGCGCAACCTCTGGCGGTGCGAAGCGTAAAGCTACCGCACGTTGAGGAGAGATGGGGGATGGGGAGAGAGGGGGAAGAATTTAAAACTCATAACTCCTGAATAATCCAAAATCTAAAACAAAAACATCCGTTGTTAAAATCTAAAATCCAAAATTCCCATGCCCCATCCCCAATTTATATATAATACAAAAATACTATTATTGTAATGATTACTATTTACATATTGACTTATAACGAAGAGTTGGATATTGCTGCTTGTATTGAGTCGGCGATGTTGTCGGATGACATTATTGTAGTGGATTCGGTAAGTAGCGATCGCACTGTGGAAATCGCAAATAAATATCCGGTTCGGGTTGTCGAACACGCTTTTGAAAGTCATGGTAAGCAGCGCACCTGGATGTTAGAAAATATATCCCCGAAGTACGACTGGGTTTATATTCTCGAAGCCGACGAACGCATGACACCAGAGTTGTTTGCTGAATGTGTGGAAGCAACAAAAAGCCCCGATTACATCGGTTATTACGCAGCCGAACGGGTAATGTTTATGAACACTTGGATTCGTCACAGTACTCAATATCCCCGTTACCAATTACGATTGTTCCGTCATGGTAAAGTATGGTTTACAGATTACGGACATACCGAAAGAGAAGTCTGTGAAGGGAATACCAGCTTTTTAAAAGAAACTTATCCTCATTACACTTCTGGCAAAGGCTTGAGCCGATGGATTGAGAAGCATAACCGTTATTCCACCGATGAAGCCAGAGAAACACTGCATCAATTAGAAAAAGGAAGCATCAACTGGCGCGATTTATTTTTTGGCAAAACAGAAATAGAACGTCGTCGCGCTCTGAAAAACTTATCATTAAGAGTACCGGGTAGACCTTTGGTACGATTTTTTTATATGTACTTCCTCCTTGGAGGCTGTTTGGACGGACGAGCCGGATTCACATGGTGTACCTTACAAGCCTTCTACGAATACTTAATCCTGCTCAAAACCTGGGAAATGAAGCATATGCCTGTTAACAGTATTCACCCGGAGGGTGTGGCTCATGAGTTGCCAGTGGCGAGTAATCAGTAGGGAGATGGGGAGATGGGGAGATGGGGAGATGGGGACAAGGGGACAAGGGGAAAGATTTTTAATCTAAGTGCGACTTGTTTTGACTAGGAGCCTCTAGAAAATAGAGGGGTATGAGT